>JACRAM010000028.1 GCA_016213405.1 Bacteroidota bacterium | reverse complement strand
ATCTTAATCCGGTAAAGCAACTGAATAAATAGGCTTGCTTGATTTGTGGATGAATCTTGCAGGGTGTATCGGAAAGAATTTGAAGTTGCTCCAATGTGAACGCTTGTCTGAAAACATTCTGCTGACGGATTCTTTCATGCTTTTCAATTTTGCGGAAAGGATTGAATGGAATAATATCTTGCCGAACTGCATCTTCCAATGCTGTAAACATATCCATCAAATAGCAACGTGCAGTATTATTGCTCATTTTTTTCAAAAGATAATTTGTAAACTCTTTTATCCATTGCGGATTTAATGCGGTAAAAGGAAGCGGACGACTTCCCATATAATTTTTCAGATGCGCGAGCGATGATGACCTGTGCGTGTTCGTTCTCGGTTTCGCGTTTATATAGTTTTCATACCACGCTACAAAGTTTGCTTTCTTCTTGCTCTTATCAATAAGTCCGTTGTCCTGAACGATTAATTCATTCTCGCGCTTCGCTCGGATTTCCTGCGCGAGCCGTTTTTTTTCTTTGTCCTGCGCGGATGGATGATTTTTGTTGGTACGGATTTCTAAGAATTCATACCAACGGGATTTGTTGTAGTAAATATCCAAGTAGTAGGATACCTGACCGCCTCCCAATTTTTTTTCTCTTAAATAGACTCCCATTGTTTTTAGGTTTTAAAGGGTTTGACATTGCCCTTCAGTCCGCAATTATAGGCGAACCGAAAGGCTTTCACTTGGTTCTTGAACCTTCGTGAACCCTTGAAAAAAACCGAGTAACATGGGGGTAACAAAATCCCTCAAAACCGACCTGTTTGGAACTATACCCACCTAATCGGATTCCTATTTATCTATTTGAGAGTGCGGGTGTTATTCCCTTTGGTTATCTTTGCATCAATTTTGCGAATTCGTAATTCGTAAGTTCGTAGGTTTTCTTCGTACTTCGGTGGCGTACTTCGATGGAATAATGAAAGAAGAAGAAAGGCGCTGAGTAGTTACGAATGAAAAAAATAAATAATGAGCTGGAATAATTTCATCAATGGGCTTTTCGACTGGTGCGTGCACATTCTCTTAAAAGGCGCGCACCTTTTCGGAATCAGTTATAATGAAATCAACATATGGGTATTCTGCATCATTGAGCCGCTGGTGTTTATCGGAATGCTTTACATTATTATAAGGCAGATGCAAAAGATAAGGAAGCTGAAAAAGGCGATTGCAAAATAACGTGCTTCCCGGCAGAGTCCCTAAGCGGAGGGACTGTCCTGACTAAATTGATTCTTTTCCGCTTCTCTCATTTTTTTCACAAATCCGCGCGCCAGAAGCAAAGCAATAATTACAAACACAATCAGAATTATTTCCACCATCCAGGCAGGACTGATTATTCCCTTCTGCGCGAGTGCCGCAAAAAAATCCATGGATGCATGAAGGGCAAGCGCAAGAAAATAAAATTTAATTTTCCCGCTGAACACAGAATAAAAAACGATCACGCTCATTCCTATCTGCAGCAGCATGGCTAAAATACGCTCGCCAATTCCCATCAGTACATTGGATGCGCCAACACTCGTAATGCCCTCTTTAATTGTACTGGCTTGTTCCGCAGAAACTCCTTTCAGGTGAATCATTGCGTCAAAGGTTCCGTTCCTGATCATGTAAGCGATGACGAGCGAACTCACTGCGCCCAGCCCGCCAATAATCATGAATTCAATTCCTCCGTGCCCGAAACCAAAAGCAATTCCGTCAGCAGGCTTTCTGAAACGCTTAAGAACCGATTTGAATGCGATCAGCCTTCCTGTTTCTTCATAGAGCGCAGCCGACAAGCATCCGTAAACTGCATAGCGCCAGGGGTTGGAAAAAAACTGCATCGTAGTTGCATTGTATTTCAAAATAAAAAAATGCTGAAGTTGCTCCAGCACCATAGCGAATAAAAAGAAAACAACTGCCCCCGTCAGCACGGGCATAAAGCGCAGGCGCTGGATTTTAAAATGATAGAAAAGAAAAAATAATACAGGCAGAAGAAACCCGCATAAAACGAATACCCATATTACGATAAGTTGGTTTTGTGTTATCATGCGATTGGATATTTATTATGAAATGCGATGTTAATGGCATTTATTTCTTTTCTATTTCACTTGTCTTTCAATGTGTACCGCAACCCAATTGCCATTTGTCTAACTGTCCAGTTATAGTTACTGTTTTTATAAATGTTGTTTAGACCGTAGTAGTATGTTGTCTCAATTGCCCAGTTGTCATTTAAATTGAAAAGTAGTCCACCATTTATACCAAAGTCGTAATTATCTATGTTCAATTTGTCAAATGTCACGGAGTGTGGTGGTGAATAATTGTGTATAGACACGGTATACCTTTCGTTTCGTTCCTTATTAGCAAAAGCAGATGAAACTTGTCCTCCGATGCGTAAAGTGAATTTTTTAAGTTTTAGTCCGTACTGTATTGGTAGTCCTATATAAGAAATGTGTCTGTAAAATTCATCGTAAGATGTCATAACTAAGGTTCCTGTGGGGTCGTAGGTATCCTTGATATGATTTTCTTTTCCTGCAATTTGCATGAATAAAAATCCTGTCTCAATGGAAGACTTATTATTGAAATGATAATCATAAAATAGTCCGGCATTCCCCGAGAATCTCAAGTCATTAGTTACTCTTTGATCTTTTGAGGAAAAATCTGTATGTATTTTACTCAGTCCTCCATTTTCAGAAATTCCGATATCATACTGTCCGAAAGCAGTCAGGGCAATTGTCAGCGTTGTCAGTGTCGCAAGAAGTTGTCGCGTCATTTTGTAATTGCCATTAATGTTTTGTGGCTTGGTTACCATTCGATTGGAGATTATGAAAATATAAAATCTACCGCTGCTTTTGCGTGAATTAATGTAGTGTCAAAAGTTTTTATTGCGCAATCTTCCGGTTTGATAAGCATGGGAATTTCAGTGCATCCGAGAATGACTCCCTCTGCCCCACCCGACTGAAGTTTAGAAATTATCTCCATGTATTTTTTCTTCGTTTCTTCTTTAAAGATTCCTTTTCCCAATTCAGAAAAAATAGTGGTGTGAATAAATTCCCTGTCAGTTTCAGCAGCGGGAATTAACGTTTTAATTCCGTATCTCAAAAGGCGTGTCTTGAAAAATACATGCTCCATGGTAATCTTTGTTCCGAGAAGCCCGACTGTTTTTATTCTGTGCCTTACAATTTCTTTCGCGGTTTCATCCGCAATGTGAAGGAGGGGTATTTTAATGTTCTGCTGAACAATATCCGCAGCTATGTGAGGCGTGTTGGCGCAGATAACTATTGCTTCGGCTCCAGCGGTTTCTAATTTCTTTGCCACATCAGAAAGAAAACCTGCCAGCCCTTTCCAGTCGTTGGCGCTGCCGAATTTCAGAAGCACTTCCATATCCAGCGAATAAAGAAAAAGTTTTGCGGAACTCACTCCGCCTAATTTTTCATTCACCATCTGATTGATGTATCGGTAATAATCAATGGTGGATACCCAGCTGGTTCCTCCTATGAGTCCTAACGTTTTCACAAGTTATCTTTTAGTTTCTCCGAAGGAGTCCTCTCGGACAAAAAATCCCCATCCACAATAAAAAGTTTAACGCCATTAACAGAACGGGTGCGGTGAGAACTTAATTCATCCGACACCTGATAGGTCATTCCTTTGGATAATTTAATTATTCTTCCATCAGAAAGTTCCGTATCCATTTCTCCTTCTATGCAATAAATGATATGCCCTTTCTCGCACCAGTGGTCTGCTTTGTAGTTCTTTGAATACTCCACCATTCGTATTCTCAATCCTCCGAACTGAAGCGTCTTCCAGTACGCAACTCCGGTTTCTCCTTTGTATTCTGCAGCAGGAATGTTTTCCCAGTCTGTAAGCTGAAAAGGAATGTGCATAGTATAATTTTTAACTCTGATTCAATTGCAAATGTATAATGTTATATATGCAACTGCTTCAACTATCCGCAATGATGGTCTAAAAGGTATTTTCCTATATTCGCCCGTGATTAGTTAATTGGGTAAATGGTTGATTGAGTTAATTAAGTTCAAAATCTAAATCAGTCTATTCACCTCAGTTAACTTAATCAACTCAATTACCTAATCAACTTAATTGACTAAATTATGACTGAAGTAAAACAAGGACACCCCAAAGGACTTTTTGTTCTGTTCGCCACAGAGATGTGGGAGCGTTTCAATTTTTACGGAATGCGTGCAGTGCTCACGCTTTTCATCGTAAGCGCGCTCATGATGAGCAAGGAACAATCTTCAATTATATATGGAGGATTTTTAGGTTTGTGTTATCTCACTCCCATGCTGGGCGGATTTATTTCCGACAGGTTTCTCGGAAACCGCTATTGCATAATGCTTGGCGGTTCTTTAATGGCAATTGGTCAGTTACTGCTGTTTACCAGTGCCTCTATTTTTGGCGGTAATCTGGAACTTGCCAGAACCTTGCTCTATATTGCCTTGGGTATAATTATTTTGGGTAACGGAATGTTTAAACCTAACATCTCGAGCATGGTGGGCAGTCTTTATCCGAAACAGGAAAAGAGTAAACTGGATTCAGCTTTCACCATTTTCTATATGGGCATCAATTTGGGTGCTTTGTTAGGACAATTTATTTGTCCTATGGTAGGCGATCATGTGGATGCTGCCGGAGTGAGAGATGTTTATGTATTCAAATGGGGATTTCTTGCCGCAGGATGCGCCATGATTTTAGGAACGATTACTTTTTTCTTTCTTAAAGATAAATATGTTGTCTCCCCTGAAGGAAGACCGCTTGGTGACCTGCCATCAAAGAGTATTTCTTCTGATTTTGAAGAAGGTGAATCACAGAAGGCAAAATTCTCTGTTACAGCTCAGGTGATTGCAGCACTCGCATTTATCGGATTGGGATGTACAATTCATTTTGTATTCGGTCAGAATTATATTTACTCCCTTATCTATGCCAGTGGTCTTACACTTGCCGGATTAATTATTTCTGATAGTTCACTGACCAAAATTGAGCGCGACCGGATTCTGGTCATTTATACAATATCCTTTTTCATTATTTTCTTCTGGGCGGCATTCGAACAAGCAGGTTCTTCATTAACCTTTATTGCAGATAATCAAACAGACAGAACATTTTTATTTGGCTGGCAAATGCCCGCATCAATGATTCAAATATTCAACGGGATATTTGTGGTTATGCTCGCAGTGCCTTTCAGCATTCTGTGGGACAAACTCAGAGCAAAGGGAAGAGAACCACTCTCTCCGGTCAAGCAGTCCATCGGATTGTTTATGATCGCATTGAGTTATCTCATTATAGCGTTCAATGTAAAAGACCTTGGCACAAGCGGCATGCTTGCTATCAAGTGGCTCATACTTCTTTATTTGATCCAAACATTAGGCGAATTGTGCTTATCTCCTATAGGATTGTCATTAGTAGGCAAACTTGCGCCTAAACGGTTTGCTTCTTTGTTGTACGGGGTATTCTTTTTGTCAAACGCATCGGGTTATGCATTAGCCGGAACACTCGGTTCAATATTACCAGCGACTGGCGAACAGTTTGTAAAAGCAAAAGACTTGGGTATTGATTTGCAGGCGGTGTTGGACAAAACGGTCACGCTCAGCGCTGACCAATTAGCAAAAATGTCTGAAAGCAAGATCAGTATCAACTATCCAGTATTTGCCGGATTCACCATTCACAATCTTTTCGAATTCTTTTTGGTATTCGTAATCTTATGCGGTGTTGCAGGGTCACTGCTTTTTGCACTGACACCTATGCTGAAGAAGATGATGCATGGAGTGAGGTAATGTGATGTAAAATGTAAGAGGGCAAAGGGCAGAGGGGAAAGGCGATTTAACATGAATCCAAAAACACAGGAACTCTTAGATAGAACTTTTCGCTTCGGAGTAAGAATTTTGAAATTTCTAAAAACGCTTCCCGATGATTACATCTATCGGATTCCAAAAGGTCAATTAGCAAGAGCCGGGCTATCCATTGGCTCGAATTACGAAGAAGCACAGGGAGCTATTTCAAAAAGAGATTTCGCAAACAAAATTTCCATCTGCTATCGTGAATCCAGAGAAAGTGTTTATTGGCTAAGAGTATTGAAAGAATTATATCCTGAAGAAAAATATATAAAAGATTTTGTAGAATTCATTAATGAAGGTATAGAGTTAAAGAAAATATTTGGCTCGATTAAAAAATCCTCAACAGAAAATCCAAATCGTTAATATAAATTCTGCCATTTGCCATCTGCCCTCTTACATCTTACATGAAAATCACTCCTTGCTCTGATTAATCTTGTTGTACTTGGTGTTGTTGGCGGGATCAATTTCATTTACCAGTGCAAGTAGTTTTGTTTTCTCGGCTGGCTCCGCAAGCGTGAAAAGGTTTACAATTTCATCGGCTTTGGCAAGAAAGAACAGCGTTAAACTGTAGGAGTTGGGTTTTGAATCGTAAACCTTTTTCAGAAGTTCAAGCGAAGAAAGCACAGTGGCTCTCCCTGTTATCAAATCCTCCGCCATCGCATCAAAGCCCGTACGGTGATATTTATACATGCACTCGCGAAGCGGCTTGAAAGTAGAGTTCAGAATATTTTCTACAATCCAATAGCGGTTATGGTCGTCTTCATTAAACTTCCATCCTTTTTCAGAGGCGCTCTGCGCATTCGAAACAATGGCCTGGGCTTTCTGATAGTAGGGCGTTCCGCCTTCCAAAGAAAAACTGTCGTAATCAGCTCCGATTATTACGTTGGCATAATAGGCGAGAACGGAGGTGAGATTGGCTGTAAAAGTATTTTCTACAAATTCCAGCGGCTGGTACTCCACATACCTGAAAGAAAGATTTTTATCCAGCACGTTTAACAAAAGAGAATTGTACGAGGATTTGTAAACAGGCCTGCGCGCCTGCACTTGTATGCTTCCATCAAACACATCAGATGATTTTGCTGTAATGGTAATCACCACGCTGCACTCAATCCGCTCATCCTGCTGAAAAACATCGTTCGTCCATTTGCGGTTATTCATGAATTCAAAAATGGACTGCTGAAGCGTTTGGAGTATTTTTTTGTCAGCAGAGTTATTCAACTGCGGAGAAATTACCTGCACGGAACAATTGAGTTCCTGGGCGAAACAAAAGCCCATCCCCTTCCCTTCCCAAAGGGAAGGGAGAAAAAACAATGCGATACTATTGCAAAATAAAAATATCTTCTTTCTGGTTGACATTATTTTAGATGATTAATAATTTCATTTACAATAATATTTGCACATTCTACTTTAGTCATTAATTCAAATCTTTTAACAATTATTTCTTTTTTGCCTTTTGCTCTCTTCCCTTGGGGAAGAGTTGGAGATGGGCTTCCGATGATAGTTATTTTGTTTGTATCGTGCGTAAACCCTGTTGTGTCTGATGGCGAGTTGAGAACGATGAAGTCGAGGTTTTTATTGTGTAGTTTCTTTTTAGCGTTTTGAATTTCATTTTCGGTTTCCAGCGCAAATCCAACCAGCAGACTTCCGTTCTTTCTTTTCCCGAGATCAGCAAGAATATCTTTAGTAGGAAATAATTCAATTGAGTTAAATTTCCCCTCTTCTTTCTTAACCTTAACCGTAACCGTAACCTTTGGTTTAAAATCTGCCACGGCTGCTGACATCACAATAATATCTGAATGTTTTGAACTCTTCATGCACTGTTGATGCATTTCATCTGCTGAAGTAATATCAATTCTTTTAATGGAATTATTTTTTGATGAGAGAGCATTTGGTCCGCACACTAACGTTACCTCTGCCCCACTCTTCGCCAGTTGCTCGGCAATTTCAAAGCCCATTTTCCCGGATGAATGATTTCCGATGAAACGTACAGGGTCAATGGCTTCGTAAGTAGGTCCGGCTGTAACGAGCGCTTTTTTACCGCTTAGCGGGGACTTTTTTTTTATATGTTCAGAAAGAAACTGAACGATCGCTTCGGGTTCTGCCATTCTGCCTTCGCCTTCCAGTCCGCTGGCAAGTTCGCCTGTGTCGGCAGGAATAATAATATTTCCGAATGTTTTTAGTTTCTTAAGATTCTCTTTCGTTGTCGGATGCTGATACATATCCAAATCCATAGCAGGTGCAATTACAACAGGAGATTTAGCTGAAAGATAAACAGCCAGCAAAAGATTATCGCAAATGCCGTTTGCCATTTTCGCCATTGTATTTGCAGTAGCAGGAGCAATCAGAATATAATCTGCCCACATCGCAAGATCAACATGATTGTTCCACTCTCCCTGTTGGTTGGAAATAAATTCTGAGTAAACAGGATTTTTTGAAAGCGTGGAAAGAGTGAGTGGCGTTATAAAATCTTTAGAAGCGGGAGTCACCACCACTTTCACCTTGGCGCCTGCTTTGACTAACAGCCTTATGAGAAATGCACTCTTGTAGGCGGCAATGCTGCCTGTAACTCCGAGAAGAATATTTTTTCCTGCAAGCATGAAATTGTTAATCGTTAATAGTTAACCGTAACATTCCCGAATAACAACTAACGATTAACCATTAACTTCTTTAGAAACTCTTAGAGCCCTTCGAAGGATTCCTGTAATAGATTTTATCATCCATGAATTCCTGAATAGCAATGGCGTGTGGCTTAGGCAAACGCTCGTAGTATTTGGATACTTCAATTTGCTCGCGGTTCTCAAAAATTTCTTCAAGGTTATCAGTATGCGAAGCAAACTCAGCAAGTTTGTTGGTGAGTTCTTCTTTCACTTCCTGGTTAATTTGGTTAGCGCGTTTTGCAACCACCACAGTTGATTCATACAAATTGCCTGTTTTTGCTTCGAAAGCGCGAAGATCACGAGTAACGGTGTTTGTTTCAGCGAGTGATTTTTTGTAATCCATGATAGAGTTTATTTATTTATTGTTTAGGAAAATTTTCAAGTTGTTTTTTGGCATTGAGAAAGTATCCTTCTGTCTCCTTTTCGTATTTGCTGTTATCAGGATAATAGCTTGTAAATTTATTATACGCGGTCACAGTTGATTTCAATCTCTCCGCTTTTTTGCTTTCTATGCTTTTAGAGGCATACGCATAATTTGCTTTCACAATCAGGTACATAATTTCTTCTCTGTATTTAGTGTCCGGATAATCTTTCAGAACATTTTCAAAAGAAACAATTGATGCTTTGTAATCATCAATAAAAAAATACTTTTTTGAAATTTCGTAATATTTTTGTTCGAGCTTTGCCCTGAGTTTTGTAATCAGTTCATTGCATTCGTCTTTTCTTTTGCTATCGGGATATTTATTGATAAAGAATTGCAATTCCTTTATGGCATTTTTTGTATCGGTCTGATCTAAACTATACTTTGGAGATTCCAGATAATAACAGTAAGCATACATAAAGGCGCACTCTTCTGCTTTATCGCTCGTAGAAAATGTTTTTACAAAATTATTAAAATGATATCCTGCTAAAAGATAGTCGCCAGTTGAATAGGTTGCGTAGGCATAGTCGTACATGATTTTTTCCGCTTTGTTTGTTCCGCGGTAAACACTCACTAATTCTTCAAGCAAAGCAAGGGCTTTTGTGTATTCTTTATTTTCATAATATTTTATTGCAGCATCATATTTTTTGTTGTAGTCAGTGCTCTTGAGCAAGCGGTTATAATCACTGCACGATGAAAGCAAAAGAAAGCAACTTGCGAAAAACAAGCTGTAAAAAGAAAATCGGTATTTTAATCCTGTTAATCTCATTTCAAAGTTTTCAACAAAATGGACGCAAAGATAGATTTTTAGTTGATATATTGGAATATGCTATTATTGTAAAAATTTGTAGTTTTACAGCATCATAACTGAAATATGAAAGATTTATTTGATAAAATAAAAGAAAATCGAGGTTCAATCGGACAATACGCAAAAGAAGCGCATGGTTATTTTGCTTTCCCAAAACTTGAAGGAGAAATAGGCAGCCATATGATTTTTCGTGGAAAAGAAAAACTTGTATGGAGTTTGAATAATTATCTTGGACTAGCCAATCATCCTGAAGTTAGAAAAACAGATAAGGAAGCATCTGAAAAATACGGACTTGCCCTTCCCATGGGCGCCCGAATGATGTCAGGAAACTCAAATTTTCATGAACAATTAGAAAACGAACTTTCTGATTTTGTAAAAAAGCAGGATTCTATTCTTGTAAATTATGGCTATCAGGCAATGGTTTCTGCCATTGATGCATTGGTTGACAGGCGCGATGTAATTGTTTATGATGCAGAGTCACATGCCTGCATTGTAGACGGAGCCCGCCTTCATCTCGGAAAAAGATTTGCATTCACGCACAACGATATTCCAAATCTTGAAAAGCAATTGGAGCGCGCAACAAAAATAGCGGAAGAAACAGGCGGTGCCATTCTCGTTATTACTGAAGGCGTTTTCGGAATGCGCGGTGATCAGGGAAAACTAAAAGAGATTGTTGATTTGAAAAAGAAATACAAATTTCGTTTGTTTGTTGATGATGCTCACGGCATTGGAGTAATGGGGAAAAATGGTGGCGGAACAGGAGAAGATCAAGGATGTCAGGATGGAATTGATATTTACTTCGGAACTTTTGCAAAAGCATTTGCTTTGATAGGCGGTTTCATTGCAACGGATGAAAATATTGTAGAATATTTACGCTATAACATGCGCTCGCAGATTTACGCGAAATCCTTACCCATGCCCATGGTAGTTGGAGCATTGAAACGGCTTGAACTGATGCGAAACCACCCTGAATACAGAGAAAAACTCTGGACGATTACAAGCGCATTGCAAAACGGATTAAGGAAAGCAGGATTTGATATTGGCGATACAAACTCCTGCGTAACTCCTGTTTATATGAAAGGTTCGGTCCCTGAAGCAACTAATCTTGTAGTTGAACTCAGGGAAAAATATAACATCTTCTGTTCTATTGTTGTGTATCCGGTAATTCCGAAAGGAATGATGATATTACGAATTATTCCAACGGCTGCTCATTCTCTTGAAGACGTACGTTACACAATAGAATGTTTTTCGAAAATGAAGCTTAAGCTTGAAAAGGGAGAATTCCAATCAGAAAAAATCGCTGCAATAATCTAATAACAACAACCAATAACAATTAACACTATGCAAAAGTACGAAACACTCAAAGCGCTGGTCGCTGGAATGGAGACCGACACTCTGAAATTTTACAACGGCAACAACGCAGCCGGAACACGCGTTCGCAAACACCTTCAGGATGTGAAAAAAGCCTGTCAGGATATGCGCAACGAAGTGCAGGAAATCCGCGCTACCCGCAAGGACGCGTAAGAGAAATAAGTAGGCAGTAAACAGTAGGCAGTAAACAAACAACAGCCAATATTGTCTGTTGTTTATTGTCTATTGTTTATTGTTTACTGATTACTGTTTACTGAAAAATGAAAGCAGATGTTTTATTGGGTCTTCAATGGGGAGACGAAGGCAAAGGAAAAATTGTTGATGTCATTGCTCCCAAGTATGATATTGTAGCTCGTTTTCAGGGCGGACCCAATGCAGGCCACACGCTTGAGTTTAACGGAATGAAGCACGTGCTTCATCTGATTCCATCAGGAATTTTTCATGAACGCATTGTAAACATTATCGGTAACGGGGTAGTGATTGACCCCATGGTTTTCAAAAAAGAAATTCTTGCGCTGGAAAATCTTAACGTACAGCCACGAAAAAATCTTTTCATTTCAAAGCGCGCTCATCTCATTCTTCCCACCCATCGTTTGCTTGATGCTGCCAGTGAAGCGGCAAAGGGTAAAGAAAAAATCGGTTCAACTCTTCGCGGAATTGGTCCGGCTTACATGGACAAAACAGGGAGAAACGGTTTGCGCATCGGAGATATTTTTTCTCCCGGCTTCAAAAAGAAATATGATTTTCTTGTAGAGAAACACAAGCAGCTTCTTGGATTGTATGATTTTAAATACGATTTGAAAGAACATGAACCCGCCTGGTTTGACGGAATAGAAACCATCAAGCAATTCAAATGCATTGAAAGCGAAAAATATCTGCACGATGCCTTCGAAGAAAAAAAATCTGTTCTCGCAGAAGGCGCGCAAGGTTCATTGCTCGATATTGATTTCGGTTCTTATCCTTTTGTTACTTCATCCAACACCGTTTGTGCCGGTGCCTGCACGGGCTTAGGAATCGCTCCGAATAGAATCGGAAAAGTGCTTGGCATCTTCAAAGCGTATTCCACACGGGTGGGAAGCGGCCCCTTTCCTACTGAACTGGATGATGCAATAGGTGAAGCGCTCCGCAAAGCAGGAAATGAATTTGGTTCCACAACAGGCAGGCCAAGAAGATGCGGATGGCTTGATCTGCCCGCGTTGAGATATGCTGTAGCCATCAGCGGAGTTACAGAATTAATTATGATGAAAGCAGATGTGCTTGCCGATTTAGATATAATAAAAGTGTGCACGCATTATTCCCTCCCCCCTTCGGGGGGAGATGGAGGGGGGCTAATAGATTTTCTTCCTTACGATTTAACCTCTCACCCTCTCTCTCCTATCTATAAAGATTTTAAAGGATGGAAATCTGATTGCCGTGATGTGGGAAATAATATTCCAACGCAGTTAGAAGATTACATCAACTTTATAGAGAAAGAAATTAAAGTGCCCATCACCATGATTTCTGTTGGACCTGACCGAAAGCAGATTATTCAGAGGAAGGGAGTGCCGGCTTAAGACATCACTAAGACATAACTCAGTTATCCGTAATTATTAATTTGTCTGCTACAATTACTTTGCTGTCTTCTGTCAGCCGAACGAAATACAGTCCGCTTGCGAGATTGTCACGGGAGAGAGTGACCATCTGCCCATTAATGTTTTTCAGTTGCTTTACCATCTGCCCGAAACAATTGTAAACTGTGAGGGTTGCGTTGTGTAAAGAATTGTCTGTTTGCAAAGTTGTCGAGGAATAAAAGGGATTTGGATAAATAAGAAAAATGTTATTAATGGAATTTGTCTGAATTCCCAAAAGATTAGTTATGTCCCCTTTCCAAACCCCAGAATTGGTTGATGAGATAAATAAAGTATTGCCAATTTTTAAAAATCTGCTTGAAATACCTTGAAAGTTACCTGTTATATTAGTCCATGTTACGCCTGTATCATTTGAGAAATAAATTTTACCACTGTCGGTGCCTAAAAAAATAAACTTCGAATCAGCAATATAGATATCGGTTATTGCTGATTGCACAAAAGTTGAATCAATATTCCATGTAATCCCATTATCAAAAGATTTCACTAAGTATGCATATTGATTAGCTGCAATAATCATAGAATCTAATTTTTCAATATCAACGAACTCGTACGATGAATTAACCGTAGAAAAGGATGCTCCGTAATTGACCGACCTTTTAATTTCAGTTGTAAAGTATGGTGGAATAATTGGATAACAAGCATTTTCACATATTATTAAACTATCGTCAACAAGCAGAACTGGCACCATGCAACTTGGGCCGCTCGTGATTTTATTCCAGGTAGTTGCCGAATCAATGGAATAATAAATTCCACTTACAGTGCCAGCATATAATTTTCCTTGGCTATAAGTAAAATGCAATATTTCATTAGTTAGGCCACTGGAATTTTGAATCCATGAATTTCCATTATTGTTTGAATAGTAAACCCCATTGTCAGTACCAGCAATTAACCTGCTTCCTAAATAAATCATATCTTGAATTAATCTAAAATGATTATAATTTTCAAGACCGTTACTTTTTCTAAGCCAAGTATTGCCACCATCTATCGATGAGAAAATACCTTGCATCATCGTGCCAGCAAAGAGTTGATTATTACCCGTACATATGTTGTAGGTATTACAGGCAATAAGTCCATTATTAAAATCGTTCCAAGTAGTACCCGAATTGTTTGTATTAAAAACTCCAAGAGCAGTTGAAAGGACTATGCTATGAAGATTGCTTTTTAAGAAACGTCTAGATTCTATTTTTTGCAATGGTAAACCAATAAAAGATTGCTGATATGAGTTTCCTGAATCAACTGAAAAATATGTTCCCGAAAAAACAGTTGCTAAAAGAACGGTATCTGAAGAAACATAAATATCATTAAAACTTCCGGTAATCCCTGATGGAGTTATATTCGTCCAATTTACCCCATTATCCTGAGAAAGATAAATATAGTTTTGTCCGAACGCATATATATTATTCCCGAATATTCTGAAGCCTGTCCACATCCCATAAAGCGCGCTTGATGGAATACTTGTGGCGGGTGTTTGCCAAGTTTGCCCCATGTCATCGGTGAAATAAATTGTGTTTCCATTGGCTATAGAGGAACTTAAAGTAAACAGTCTTGTTCCTTGCATGATAATATCAATAATGTAATTTGCAGTATCTGGAATGCTTGGTGGTATTTGAGTAAAAGTTGCACCAAAGTTATTTGACTTATAAGCTTTTGCATATTTTGTAACTAATATTAAACTGTCGTTAGAAAAGAGATTATCAGTATGAGACGAATAAAAAAAAGTTGAAGTATCTACCGTAATCTTGTTCCATGTATTACCATCGTTATTGGACTTGAAAAGTCCATCGTAAAGTGAAGAAACAAAAACTACTGAATCCAGTACGGCTACTTCACTTATTCTTGCGTGGGGTAATACATTTAGTAGATTCTCCCAGTGTCCAACAGAGTTTTTATACCTAAATAAGCCACTTGCATTTGAACCTGCGAAAATTGTATTTGTTACATTGTTTTGCGACAAGCACGTTATATCCCCTCCCAAAGGACCGTTACATTGTATCCACTGAGCAAAAACTTCGCAGTGAATAATCAAAATCAATAAAAATGATAAAATATTTTTCATCTTGATTTTGAAGCGTTATGAGAAATGTTCCACATATACGTAATTGTCCAAAGATACGAAATGTATTTTATCTTTTGTTGTTTGTCCTGCTTGGGCGCACAAGACTCAATCATCAAGCGAAAAACTGTCCCAAAAAGATGTCTTTTGCTCCTTGTGGTTAACTTTCAGATTGTACCAGTTAATTTGTGAAAGGTAATTCATAACATGAATTTGCAACTGTTTTTAACAAACTTTTAGACGAGTTATTGAATTCCATCGTCCAAACTCAAAAATGCTTGGGTGAACATTTGCTTTTGCTTATCCAACATTAAATGTTGTTCATTCATCATTTACTTTTGCTTACACAACATTAACTATTGCTTCTATGACATTAACAATCGTTTATAGAATAATAACTGTTGTTTACACAACATTAACTTTCGTTCATGCGATTTTAACTTTCGCTTATCCATCAGTTGCTTTTGCTTGAACAATACGAACTGTTGCATATATGTTTTTTCCTATTGAAACTACTATGTAAAAAGGTGTCTTTGGTTCAATTCCCATCCCGAGCACTTCTCCTCTGTCAACAACTCTGTTCAAAGAAGGCGAGTCATTAGTCATTAGTCATTAGTCATTAGTTTTTCCTTTGCAGCATGAGCCCTGTATTGATTCTCACTTGTGTTGGAATTTACACTGTGGTATTATTCGCTATAACATATTTCACTGCGAAAAATGCCGATAACAAAAGTTTTTTCATAGGCAACCGTTCCAGCAAGTGGTTTATCGTTGCTTACGGAATGATAGGCGCTTCGCTGAGCGGAGTCACCTTTATGAGCGTGCCCGGTGATGTGAGCAAAGGAGCATTCTCTTATTTTCAGATGGTGCTTGGATATCTGCTTGGGTATTTTGTGATTGCTTTTGTCCTGCTTCCGCTTTATTACAGGTTAAATCTCACTTCTATTTATTCTTATCTCAAAAATCGTTTGGGAACTTATTCGTATAAAACAGGTGCATTCTTTTTTATTTTATCAAGAACCATCGGTGCTTCCTTCCGGTTGTTCATTGTGGTAAACGTATTGCAGATTTTTGTTTTTGATGCGTGGGGTGTTCCGTTCGCTGTCACCACCGGCATTTTCATTATGCTGATTCTTGCTTACACATTCAAAGGCGGAGTAAAAACAATTGTGTGGACAGATTCTCTGCAAACCACTTTCATGCTTCTCTCTCTCGTGCTTTCTGTTATTTTGATTTGCCGGCAATTAGATTTTGGTTTTGGAGATATGGTAACTGCCATCAAAGATTCAGTTTACTCGAAAATCGTAGTGAGCGACTGGCAGGCGAAAACATTTTTCCCGAAACATTTCTTTGGAGGAATGTTCATCGCCATTGCCATGACGGGCTTGGACCAGGAAATGATGCAGAAAAATATTTCCTGCAAAAACATTGGCGAAGCAAAAAAAAATATGCTCACGTTCAGTTTCATTCTTGTATTGGTGAATTTTATTTTTCTCTGCCTTGGCGCGCTCCTTTATCTCTTCATTACCACAAAAGGCATTTCCGTTCCCGAGCGAACCACCGATGATTTGTTCCCCATCATCGCGCTTCAGCATCTCGGAACACTGTCTGCACTGTTTTTCATTATCGGATTAATTTCTGCCGCCTACCCCAGCGCTGATGGCGCCCTCACCGCACTCACCGCATCCTTCTGCATTGATTTTTTGAACTTCGAACGCCCTCACCCCAACCCTCTCCCCGTGGGAGAGGGAGAAAGGGAGAGGGCAGAAGCTCGCAAAGTTTTTATCCGAAAGATCGTCCACATCTGCTTTGCCATTCTTCTTCTGCTTGTGATTGTAATTTTCAGAATGATAAATGATGAAGCGGTAATCCGCCAGCTTTTCAAAGTAGCCAACTACACCTACGGACCCTTGCTCGGATTATTTTTCTTCGGAATACTTACCAAAAGAAATGTGCAGGATAAATTGGTTCCGGTAATCTGTTTGCTCTCCCCTGTTCTCTGCTATCTGCTTGATGCAAATTCAAAAACGCTTTTCAACGGCTACCTCTTCGGCAATGAACTGCTGATTGTGAACGGAGTGCTTACGTTTGCAGGATTATACGCAATAGGAAAAAAAGAAATTAAATCCTAAAGCCCGTACTCGCTCACCAGATATACCATCATCGTCATCACAATAGCGCCCAGTTCAAGTTCGCGTTTGTTCACCTGTTCAAACGTATCGCGTGCCGTGTGGTGAATAATAAAGTAGCGCTGGTTATCGGGGCTTAATCCCATCAGCGGGCAGTTTTGTTTTCCAAGCGGACCAATATCTGAACCTCCGCCTTTGTGCGAAAAATCATAAGCGCCATAGGGCAGAAAATAATCTTTCCACTTCTGCACCGCTGCTTTTTTTTCATCGGTCATGCTGAGCGTAATTCCCCGCGGAGTAAATCCGCCTGCATCTGATTCAAGCGCGCAAATATGTTTTTCCTTTTTTAACAGCGCCTGCTTTGCATATTCTTCTCCTCCCTTGCCTCCATTCTCTTCATTCATGAACATCACCGCGCGAATGGTGTGCTTGGGCTTTATACCGATTTGTTTTAACACGCGTACTGCTTCCAAACTCTGCATCACACCCGTTCCGTCATCGCTGGCTCCTTCTGCCAAATCCCATGAATCGAGATGCCCTCCCACAGTGATTATTTCTTCAGGATGTTCGCTGCCCCGCATTTCTCCAATCACATTATACGATTTCACATCAGGCAGCGTTTGGCAATTCATCTTCATGAAAAATTTTGCCTTGCCATCTTTCTTTAACTCTTGCGAAAGCCATTCTGCATCCAGTGTGCTGATGGCGCATGCCGGAATTTTCAAAAGTGAATCGTTGTAACCCATTGCGCCTGTATGCGGATAATCGTCAATATAATTTGTCATGGAGCGAACCACACTGCCAACCGCTCCGTACCTTGCCGCTTCTGAAGCTCCAATAAAACGATATTTCCCCGCTTCGCCATACATCTGGAAAGGAATAATCATCTTCACATCAAACGGATGATTATAGAAAACAATTTTCCCTTTCACTCCTTTCTCACCCAACTTTTTGAGTTCGTCAAAATCTTTTACTTCAACAATTTCTGCTGTTAATCCCTCTTTGGGCGTTGCAATGCTTCCACCTAAAGCAACTATGTCTACCTCTGTCTCCGCTTTTGAATTTTGACTTACCACTTTTGCCTTTTCTTTCTCTCCTCTCACCCAATGCGGAACCATCACTTCCTGAAGATAGACTGTATCAAAACCATAACTCTTCATTTTTTCAAAAGTCCATTGAACTGCTTTTTCTGCGCCAGATGAACCCGAAAGACGAGAGCCGATTTTTTTGGATAAATATTCCACATTCCTGTAGCACTCTCCGCTCACAAAAATTTCATCGGATATTTTTTTAATCACAACGCTGTCGGGCGTTTGTGAGAAAGTGAGAAAGTAAGAGAGTGAGAAAGTGACAAAGAGAGTAATTTGTTTCATAGGTGTATTTAACTTTTGACTTGTGACTTAAAAACTTTTGATTTAATTATAATCATACCACTCCCGTTTTCTGCTGAGTTTCAAATCCTGCAGCACGCTTGCTTTCACCGCCACGCTCAGCATGTAACTCTTTCTCAATCCGAAAGGAACCCAGTCAAAATGCATTTCCCAGCAGTGCATATCTCGGTAAATGTTCAGCGATGTAAAAGTAAAATCTTTTTTCACTATGTCGAATCCTGACTGAAAGCCGATCTTCCACTTTTCTGTTACACTTAAATCTCCATTAAAAGTAAATGACTGCGTGATGGTTTTAAGTGTATCGGGTTTTGTGTAAATGACATTGTAGTTAAAAGAAAGATTCCATGGCACAGAGAAGTCAACATAATAATCAGGATGAGACATAATATAATTGAGTTCGTCTTCATTTTGTTTAATTCCCTTTGTATTTGTCTTCTTATTTTTATCTTCTGTATTTTTCTTCATTAAACTTCTCAAACTAGTGCTGAGTGAAAATGCAGCTGATGTGAGGCGTGCCATGTTTCCCGTTTCACGAAATTCAAATCGCTCTACTCTTCTATTGAGCGTTGAATCATACGCATAAGGGTCAAGAATTCCACTTAGTGTGATGTTAACTATTTTAAAAAGCCTTGTACTGCCTGTCACATTGATATCTGACCAGTTGTAATGTTCGGCAGCAAGGTTGTAAGATGAAGCAATACTTAAGTTCTCAATAAGCATAATTTTTTTGTCTTGCGTGGAAGTATCTTTTTTTGACGGGCGAACTTTCATTTCTAAATTATTATTCAGAGAGAAATTAACAAATCCGGATTTTCCCTGATCAGGCGATTCATAAATTCCATTCTGAAAGATGGAATACAAAACCGAATCTCCTGCAATACTGGTCTGCACATAGTGATAATAATTATACTGCTCCTGGCTGAAATCAGGTCTGTAACTCAAAGACGCGTTGGGTGTGATTACATGCCGAATCGCTTTCACTCTTCCTCTTTTAAATAAATACATTCCGTAAAGTTTTGTGCTCATGGCAAGCGCTGCATTCCAATCATACACACCGGCAAATCTGTGCAGCGTATCTGTCACTAAACTGCTGTCACTGACATCAAAATGCTTTCTGATTGTCTGAAAATATCCCCGCCCGGATAGATTAACTGAAGGAGTAAAAATCAGCGGACCAAGATTTTGCGAAGTACTGATGGGAACAGTTGCTCTCAATCCATTGCGAAATTTTTGAAGAGAAGATTCCTTGAATAAATCTTTTTCAGGAGAACTGATTTGATTTCTCGCATTCAATGAGAAACTGGTTCCTATCTTCTCAAGCACATTGGGTTTTCCAATCTGCTCTTTCCGCTTAAACGGATATTGGCGCGCCACTGAAAAAGCCGCTTCGGGCAAAGTTACATCCACTGTTTTTTGAAGAGTATTCTGGCTGTGCGACATGTTCATGGAAAGAGCATAGGGTTTTCCCTGCCATGATTTATTCCACGCAATATTTGACTGAAACGTGTTGGTAAGATATTCATTTGCAGTATTGGAATTAAAAGTTTGATACGTGCTGCTTCCCGCGTTCACATTTGCCGAAAATCTTGAAGTAGGATTTTTTTTAGCGTCCTGCGCATGCTGCCACTTCACAAAAAAATCCTGCGTGTTCCTGTAATCCGGAAATTCTTTTTCACTGATTTGAATATCCGAAAAACTTATTCCCAGATTTCCACTATACTTATATCGTCTTTCATAATTCGTGTGCGCCTTTACTCCATAACTTCCTTTCGAATAAAAATCACCTCTCAAAGCCAAATCAAAATAATCGCTGATCCCAAAATAGTAACCTCCCTCTTTTAAAAAATATCCAAGGTTGGATTCTCCATAAAACGGAATCAGAATTCCTGACTTCCTTCCAGTTTTATTTGGAAACACTCCAAACGGAAGAGCAAGAGGAGTTGGCATATCAGCAATCACCAGATAAGCGGGACCAGAAATTATTTTATCGTCAGGAATGATTTTAAGTTTTGTTGATTTGATATAAAAGTGCGGGTCCACTAAATCACAGGTAGTGTATCTTCCATTTTTGATGTAGTAAACATCCCCTGTATCTTTTTTCGCATCTTTCGCGTGAATGAACGCTTCTCCTTCCTGCGTGGTCACTTCCCTGATTTTTCCTTTTTTAGTTTCAAAGTTGTACGTGATTTCTTTTGCGTCAAAACTTTTTTCTCCGTCAGAAAATACCGGGTCGCCAACAGGCATTCCAGCGCTGTCAGCAATCGCTTTTCCTGCACTGTCTCTTCCACCTCTGGCAAATGCAATATTATCAGCCATGTCAAACTCAATGTAATCAGCATGCAATTCCATATCTTCATACTTTACATCTGCATCACCAAACAGGAACACTTTTTGATTCTTTACATCAAAACGCACTGAATCACGCGAATTATAAACTACTTTTGATTTTATGCCTGAATTAGGAGAAGGTTTAGAAATTGAATCCTGAGCAAACGATGCTTCAGAAAGAAATAAAACAAATACAATGGAAATTAACATTGCTATGGTGAAAAAAACAGATGTGCCGGTTTTAAGCATCCTTCTTCTAACGTAAATTTGTTCTTTAGGTAAAACTAAATAAAAAAGTCAGTTGATAGTTACTCGTTGCCCGTTGCATTTTAACAACCGGCTACTGACAACTGACCACTAACAATTACATGAACAAACGCTTCTCCATATTTCTTATTGTATTTACTTCATTGATAGGCGTGTCTTCTACACCAAAAGTTACGCCAGAAAGCAACTCTTTAACAAATTTTAACAAAACAATTTCTTTTGCAGCAGGCGCCTATCTCTTCGGAATAAAAACAGTGGTGATTGATGCCGGTCACGGAGGAAAAGATCCGGGATGCCTTGGCATCACCACGTCACAGGAAAAAGACATCGCGCTTGGCATTGCGCTTAAACTTGGAAAATATATTCAGGAAAAAATTCCTGATGTAAAAGTTGTGTATACACGAAGCACAGATGTATTTATAGAACTGGATGAGCGAGCCGCCATCGCTAATAAAAACAAAGCTGACTTATTCATCTGCATTCATTGTAATACTGCCTGTTCGTATATCAAAAAAACAAAACAAAAAATCTGCAACGAGGAAATATTCGGAACCGAAACGTATGTGATGGGCTTGCATAAAACAAATGCCAACCTGAATGTGGCAAAGCGTGAGAACGAATCAATACTCTTGGAAAAAAATTATCAGAAACGCTATGACGGATTTGATCCGAACAGCGAAACAGGCTACATACTTTTAACTATGCAGCAGAATGCCTATCTGAAACAGAGTTTAAACTTTGCGTCAAAGATTCAGAAGAATGTGAAAGAAAAAGCAGGGCGAATTGACAAAGGAGTTCAGCAAGCCGGTTTTCTTGTGCTTTGGAGAACAACTATGCCAAGCGTGCTCATTGAAACAGAATTTCTTTCAAACACACAGTCAGAAAATTTTGCAAGTTCAGAAAAAGGACAGGATAACATGGCACGCGCCATCTTCAGTGCATTCCGCCAATACAAGGATGAAGTGGAAGGAAAACTTGTGAAGTATGAAGATGACATTGAAACCGCTCCGCCTTTTATTCCGCAGAAAGACAGTTCAAAAATAAAAGAACCAGAAGGCAAAGGGCAAGGAATAACAGAACCAAAGAAAGATTCTGTTCAGATTAGAAAAGAACCGATAATTGAGAATGAAATTGAAATTGCTCCTAAAGATACTTTTCCAAAAAACAAAATGCTACCACCTGTTAAAATAGATTCAGCTAAGAAGTCAGAAGTGATTATTAAAAAAGATTCGGCAAACAACGGGCAACTAACAACTGGCAACGAACAAATCATTTACAAAGTTCAGTTCATGTCAGCCGGCACCCGCGTTCCCCTGCTATCTGATAAATTCAAAGGACTGAAAGATGTAGGCGAGTATCAGGATGGCGCTTTTTACAAATACACCGCGGGCGAATTCAAAACAATTGAGCAGGCAATGAAGTATCGCAGCGAAATGCAATCAAAGGGTTTTAAGGATTGTTTTGTGGTGAAGTTTAAGGATGGGAAAAGAATGAAAAACTAACTTACTCCAAAAGACTTTATTAAACTTTAAAGAAAAACAGGTTTGAAAAATCACAAAAGACCGGACAGGTTTTGCAGAGAAATATTTTTACATTTTCTTCCCTGCTTTTCTACCAATAACATCTAATTGAATGGCGGCTAAATCATAATCAGGTTTGAGCGCGAGGCAATATTTATAATCATCCATCGCTTTTTGTTTTTCTCCTTTTGCTTCATAACACCTGCCTCTCCCGTAATATCCGCGATAAAAATTTGCATCCCGCTTGATTATTAAATCAAACTTTTGCATAGCCTCGTCATATTTTTTCTGTTCATACAAAATAGCTCCAATATTAAAAGTAGCGTCCTGATGTTCAGGAGAAATCACAAGCAGTGAATCATATTCCTGAATGGCTTTGTCGTATTCTTTTATATCCTGCATAAATTTTGCTTTGCCATATAACGCTTCTGTGCTTTTTGGCTTAATCAGCAACGCGTTATTAAAATATCCAAGCGCCAATGAATTCTGTTTCAGAGAGAATAAAATCCCCAACTGCATATATGCATCATAGTATTTCTGATCAAACACAATGGCATTCTGAAAGTTTAAAATCGCATTTGCCGTATCTCCCCATTCTTTCAGAATCATTCCTTTTTGAAAATAAGCAACCGGATTTGAGTTGTTGAAATGAATGCTCCTGTTAATGAAAATGGTGGCTGTGTCATATTTTCGAAGCAGATAAAATAACTGACTGTACTTCATCAGCGCTCCGGCATTTGTTGAATCTACAGCTACTGCTTTTCTCAGCGCATCGCGCGTATCACGTGTTTTGTTTTGCGTGAAATATAAATCTGAAATAAAAATATAGTAATCGGGTTTTGTGCTGTCAATTTTCAAAACAATGTTCATGTCGCTGATAGCGTGTTCCATATCCTTGTGAGAAAAGTACGCTTTCGCCCGCTGAAAATACAAATCAGCATTGTTTCGGTCGCTGTTTATTTTCTGATTGATGGCGGCTACATCAGCAGGAAGTGAGTCGTTTGCTACTGTGGGAAGTTGTCCTTCATTGCCATTTCCGCAGGAAGAAAAAAAAACAGTAAACAGCAAACAGTAAACAGTAAACAGTAAAAAAAGATTGCTTCGCTTCGCTCGCAATGACGACATACTTATGCTTCTTTAATAAGCACTTCTTTAATTTTCTTTTCTATCTCGTCTGCAAGTTCCGGATTATCATCAAACACCTGCTTCACAGCATCGCGTCCTTGTCCGAGTTTTGTTCCTTCATAAGAAAACCATGAACCGCTTTTCTGAATGATGTTATGCAGAACACCGATGTCAATGATCTCGCCCACTTTGGAAATTCCTTTTCCGAAAAGAATATCAAATTCAGCAAGCCGGAACGGAGGAGCAACTTTGTTTTTTGCCACTTTAACTTTCGCGCGGTTGCCAATCACTTCATCGCCTTCTTTTATCTGTCCGATTCTGCGAATGTCTAAACGTACTGAAGCGTAGAACTTCAACGCGTTTCCGCCTGTAGTTGTTTCAGGATTGCCGAACATCACTCCTATTTTTTCACGAAGCTGGTTAATAAAAATCACGCAGCATTTTGTTTTGCTGATAGTGCCGGTAAGTTTTCTCATCGCCTGCGACATCAACCTTGCGTGCAATCCCATTTTTGAATCTCCCATCTCTCCTTCAATTTCCGCTTTTGGTGTGAGTGCCGCAACCGAATCAATTACGATAATATCAATCGCACCCGAACGAATCAGGTTTTCAGTAATCTCCAGCGCCTGTTCTCCGTTATCGGGTTGTGAAATAAGAAGGTCTTCCAGATTCACTCCGAGTTTTTTCGCATACGTTCTGTCAAATGCATGTTCAGCATCCACAAACGCTGCAATGCCTCCTAACTTCTGCGCTTCTGCAATCGCGTGGAGCGAGAGCGTAGTTTTTCCTGATGATTCAGGACCATAGATTTCAATGACTCTTCCGCGGGGCAAACCACCCACACCAAGCGCTACATCCAATCCGAGCGAACCGGTTGGTATCGCATCTACTTTTTGTATCACTTCATCTACTCCCATTTTCATAATGGTGCCTTTGCCATAAGCTTTCTCCAGTTTGTCAATGGTGAGCTGGAGCGCTTTCAATTTTTCTTTGTTCACTTCCGGTTTGATCTCTTTATGAGATTCTTTTTCTTTTATCCCGTTGGACGTTCGTCCTACGGGATTTACTGCTTCTTTTGCCATGATAAAATTTATTGAATTGTTGAGTTATTGAGTTACTGAATTAGTTTCTGAGATTTGCTCCGTATGATTTTTAGTATCTACTTTCCGAATTATTTTTTCGATCTTTCCTTTTTCATCAATCACAAATGTAGTGCGGATGATTCCGTCAAAAGTTTTTCCCATGAAAGTTTTCTTTCCCCATACATCGTAGTCCTTAATGATTTCCTTGCCGGTATCAGGGATCAAAGCAAAGGGAAGTTTAAATTTCTTAATGAACTTGCCGTGAGACTTTTCATCGTCTTTGCTTACTCCAATCACTTCGTATCCTTTTCTTTTCAGCGAAGAATAATTATCGCGAAGGTTGCATGATTCAGCCGTACAGCCGGGAGTATCGTCTTTCGGATAGAAATAAAGAATTACTTTTTTCCCTTTCAGATCTTTCAGCGAAACGGTTGCGCCATCAGAATTCACAAATGAAAAATCAGGGGCTTTGTCTCCTTCTTTTAATCGTGTGGAATGCGTGTTCTTAACCATGTTCTTAAATAGCTTTAGCATTTAGGGAGGCTCCGAAGGAGTCCCTTCGGGGCAAACCTAATTAAAAAAGGTATAAGGCATAAGGTATAAGGGTCAGTTGTTGAAAGATTTTTTGTTCCCATAAAATTTGCAAAACTCTTTTATTCCGCACTCAGCGCACTTAGGATTTCTTGCCACACACACATACCTTCCGTGCAGAATCAGCCAGTGATGCGCTATGGCAACTTTATTCTCTGGAATGTATTTCACCAATTGCATTTCGGTTTGAAAAGGATTTTTTGCGTTCACCGTTAATCCTATTCTTGCAGAAACCCTGAACACATGCGTATCAACTGCCATGGTGGGTTTGTGGTAAACAACAGAAGCGACAACATTAGCGGTTTTTCTTCCCACACCGGGAAGTCTCACTAATTCATTTACATCAGAAGGAACCACACCGCCAAAATCTTTCACCAGCAGTTTAGCCATGCCTACCAGATGCCTTGATTTGTTGTTGGGATAAGAAATACTTTTGATAAAAGGAAAAACCTTTTCAGGAGATGATTTAGAAAGAGATTGAACAGTAGGGAATTTTTTAAACAGCGCGGGCGTGGTCATGTTCACGCGCTTATCGGTGCACTGGGCAGAAAGAATGGTAGAAACAATAAGCTCATAAGGATTGGTGTATTCCAACTCAGTTGCAGCAGCAGGCATGTGTGTGCTGAAGTAATCAATTATATTTTCAAAGCGTTGTTTGCGAATCATTGTGTGATTTTCTCCTTCCTCTTAAACACCCAAACAGAGTTCTTGTTCTTTGGCTGGCGCTGCGCATCTGCGTTCCAGTAATAACTGCTGGGTCCCTGGTCGGGAATATCCACTAACCCGACAATGTTATAATTCTCTGTTGCGTATTTATTATACCATTCAAATATTTTCATGGGTGAATTTGGTTTGCTCAACCATGAGAACGGAACATTGCAAAACACAAGGAACAGGGGTTTTGCTTTTTCAATTTCAGCGATCATTTCTTCCTGCATCTTTAAATTGTACTCGTGAATCTCCATCAAGCCATAGGTATAAATATGTCCGGTGGCTGATTTCCGGTTCGCGTAAAAAGGAATCTGCGGCTCAGAACCCAGCACGGCAATCTTATCTGTATCGGAAGAATTGGCTTTTATATAGTTTGCAATCTCTACCGATTCAACAAACGGGTTTGTTCCATAAATGGCTTTGCAAAGCGCCACAGGGTCTTCATCTGCGTAAAAGAATTTTGATTTTGTAACGATGTTGTTGTACAGGAATGCAAAAACAATCAGCGGAAATAAAATACCAATCAGTTTGATCTTTATTTTTTCAGCAGTCCATCTTCCTGCATAATCAAGAGCGATGGAAGCCAGCAGCGCAGCGGCAGGAAGCGCAACAATAAAATAATGCTGGCGGAAATAAAATCCGGGAGTGGTTGCCAATGCCGCAAACACGGCAAATGCGATTGCCAGTATTTTTTGTTTCATGGAGAAAGCAGGAAGCAAAACGACAACACATCCTGCAATTGCCAGTATCCATATCCATTTGAACTCAGTCCAGATAGGCGCAAAGGTCATGTCGAGCAGATCTTTTCCCTGCGACCAGGGAAGACCGGAAGCATACTTGCTTGCATATTGAACTGTCCAGAACCAGAACTTATCAAAAGTACCCGATGCAAGCATGATAAGCACCACCAGCAGATAAGGAACAAACACTCCAAGAGAAAAAAGGACAGCCCCCCTAACCCCCCGAAGGGTGGATTTAAAAAAAGATTTTAGTCCTCCTGCATTAATAACTTCAAAAGAAACAAAAACAATTCCACCGAACAGTATAAAATATACTGCCTGCTGTTTCATAAGAAACGCAAAGCCAAGTGAAATACCAAAAAGAAAAATCCGAATGTTCCTGCTGGACTGCTGTTTTCCCCCTTCGGGGGAATTAAAGGGGGCTAAGAACAAACTCAGCGCAACATAAAACACAGCAAAGTGTGTGGCGTGCGCTGCAAAACCCAAAACGTTAAATGTTATAGCCATCAATCCATAGAATCCAGCTGTGATGAGTCCGGTCATAGGATTAAAAAACCGTTTGAATGCGCTGAACAAAAGAAGCATGGTTCCTGCATTCATGATTAAAAGCCCGATGTGAATGCCTTTAAATGATTCTCCGAAAACTGCCATGATGAGGGCATACATGTAATAAATGCCCGGAAGTTTCATGTTGTATGCTTCGCTATAGGGAGGAATGCCTTTCAAAATCAAATGCCCGAAATAAGCGTACTCGCCTTCATCCCGTTCCAGAGGCATTCCGGCTAATCTCCAGCGGATACTTGAAACAAGCAATACAAGAACGGCAAGAAGCAGAAAATAAAAATTGTTACTCGCAATGAATTGTGAAAATGCCGAAGTAGTTTCTGTTCTTTTCTTTGCGGAAGAAGGCGATGGAAGAACGGACGAATGTTTCTTTTTCTTTATATCCTTTTTCATTCGTGCAAACATAGAGATATTTTTAGTTTTGCATAAATCCCTCAAGTGAAAAGAATCATTACCATATTCTTTATTTTAATTTCTTATGCTTTATTCTGCCAGGATACACTTCCCGGGAAAAAACTTTATGTCAATCTGAACGCGCACTATGGCTTCATCATTCCGCATCACCGCAATATGGAATATCTCATCAAGAGCCACGTTCCGGCAGGAGAATTGAACTTTATTCTGCAAACAAACGGAGCAAAGCGATGGGAACAGGTTTATAAAAATCCGGAAAAGGGTTTAGGTCTTTATTTTGCCGATCTGGGAAATGCCGAACAACTCGGACAGGCAATTGGAATTTTTCCATTTGTAAATTTTCCGCTCAATCCCGATAGAAAGTTCAAGCTTTATATTCGGGCAAGCGATGGAATCGGCCTCATTACAAAGCCCTATAACCGCATTGACAATCACAAAAATAATATCAACGGTTCGCTTCTCAATGCTTTTATCAATCTTAAGTTGAATTCTGTTTTTTATCCTGCAAAAAACATGAGAATGGAAACGGGTATCGGGCTTTCTCACCTGTCGAATGGAGCGTGGACGATGCCGAATCTGGGAATAAACATTGCCACGGTGAATGTGGGAATCAGTTTTAAGAAATCAGAAAACAAAAATCAGCAATCAGCGATAATACAAGCTGTGAAACCTGATACCCTGAAGCAGAAATATTTTTTTACAATCATTGCCGCGGCAGGACAGAATGAAGCAAGTGCGCCCGATGGAAAAAAATATGCGGCTTATTCTGTCTATGCAACTGAATGGAAAACTGTTTCAGAAAAATCGCGCTTCTGCATGGGAGCAGATGCCTTTTACGAAATGAAAAACCTTGCCACAGCGGAACGCGATACTCTTTTTGATACAAGCAATAAACTTAATAACCTGCAGTTGGGTTTACGCTTTGGCTACGAACTTGTGGTTGGAAAGTTTTCTCTCCCGCTTGAAATGGGAGCGTATGTTTTTTCAAAGACAACTGTAAAGGGACCTCTTTACCACCGGATCGGAATCCGCTATCAGGCAACCCAACACTTCATCATCAATTACACGCTGAAAACTCACTGGGCAACTGCTGAAAATGTTGAGTTCGGAATTGGATATAAGTTTTGAGGATTTTATTACCGGCTCGTTAAACGGGTTACTTTCATCTTTTTTATTTCTCCCTCCAGTTCGCATGGGGAATAAATGGATAATCTGAATATGCTTTGCCTGAAATATTCAGGCACCTTCACATAAAATCCGTATTCGTTATCCTTACCCGGACTACTTATTGCATTTTGCAGTCTTACCTTATCGTGCTTGATTGAATCGCCCGTCTGAAGTTCTGAATTTATAAAACATCCCCACGTGCCTTTGCGGATAGTAATAGTCGCTTCAATTTTAATCCAGTCTTCGTGATTATTATTTTTCGTTTCGGCAGTTGAGATTTTTGTTTCGAATAAAGAGGAAGACGCATAGGGTTCGAGAGCAATGTTGCTTATACTGTCTGCATTCGCTAAAATGATTTTCTGGTAATTGCTTTCATCAGTAAGCATTTCATCCGTATCAAGCAAACTCATATCAAAAGGCGAAGGATGCATATTCAAATAAATGCCTGAATAATATTTCCGGTTCATGTCATTGTAATGAAGAAGGGTGCTGTTATATTGCACAATCTGAAACAGGTTGACAAAAATCAAATAACATCCAACTGCATAAAAGGCATATTTCCACCTTGAAAAATTAATTTTCTGAATAAACGTACCCAGCGCGAGTGCAAATACCGGATAGCTTTCAACTAAAGCGCGGCAGGAATAGCTGGCTCCATACCGCCAATCGTGCCATGCAGTTATTACCCATATATTCAATAAACAAAAAGTGATTACAGATTTACGGAAAGGAAATTTTTTCATAAAAAATAATCCCGCTACAAATAAAACCGTTACAGGCGTGTAAATAAACCAACCTTTTTCCCAGCCGAATAAAACCCTGAAATGCGGAGACAGAAAATCCCACTTGCTTCCCACATCATAAATGAATGAGCCGGATGTGATCTTCCAGTATATCATTTGAGGAAGCACACCTATAAACCCGCATAATGCTGCATAAACGATATGGCTCTTATTTGCCTTCACTGAATCCCATTTTTGCTTTGATGATTCTTTAGTCTGCAAACCCCACAATAGCGGAATGAACAGGATAATTAATTCAGTAGGACGGGAGATGGTGGCTAACCCGATTATGAATCCGGTTATACAAGCCCAGCGAACTGCAGGTTTTTCATGCCACTTCATGGCAGCATAAAGTACCAGCACATACATGGAAAAAATATAACTGTGGCTCATGGCTCCATCTATTGAAACGTATTGAACAAAATTGCTTGCAAGCAACAAGAGCAATAATGTTACAGCGGTGGTTGCGTCATCAAAATAATTCAGCAGTATTTTTCTGAGAAGGAAAATTCCTAACACGCAATAAATAATTGCACTGAAAGCAATGGCGTATTGATAGGGAGGAGAAAATCCGTCACGGGCATATCCTGCAATGCCTGCAACTGCATGAGCCGTTAAAAAAAACGGAGCTTGAAGAATGGCAACGCCACTCAGATAATTAAAAACATAATTTCCGTTCTTTGATTTTCCTGCCTGATACAACTGTCCGCCCGATACAGAATAGGCGCTGTCAATTTTCGAAAACCATTTTAATTCAGAAGCATCGTGGTAAATAAATGCCGATGGCAGATAAAAATAATATCCTAAGGCATCCCATGTTGTTACAACGAATGGTTCCTTAGAATCAAGTTTCATGTATGAAATTCTGTAGGTCAGCAATACAAGAACCGCCAGCCAGCAAGCAATCAGGGAACGTTTCATTGGATTTTATTTATCAAATATTTTTTCAAGCTCAGCACTCAGCTTAATTCCTCTCTGTGCAAACTGCTCTTTTGTGATTCCTCTTTTCTTCAGCACATTCACATACACAAGCGCATTATCATCTCTGCCGTTGCGGGCATAAAAGTTAGCTAGGTTGAAATACCCGTCAGCATAATCAGGGTTGGAAGAAACTAATTTCTTCAAAACAATTTCAGCTTCAGAATTCTTTCCCTGCTGGGCAAGGCAGATAGCAAGGTTATTATATGCATCGGTGTAGGTAGAATCTATATGAACAGCTTTTCTCCAAACATTTTCCGCATCGGGCAATCGCTTGGAAGAATAATAAATGAGTCCGAGATTGAACAGAACGACTTTGTTCAACGAGTCAGTAGAAAGTTCTTTCAGGAAAACTTTTTCAGCTTCCTGAAGCTTGCCTTGTTGCATTAATTGCCTTCCGAGCGAAGCAGCATCTGTTGGAATCGCTTGATTGGGAACTGTAAGATTATTTTGAGAATTTTGTGTTCCCTGTTGCGCGTTCTGAAGCATGGAAACAATTTTTTCAAACTCCTGCTTCCTTCCCGTTTTTTTATAAAGAAGCGCTAACTGCTGATACGTGCTGGCGGCAGGATGCAATTCAATCGCCTTCTTAAAATATATTTCTGCTTTTTCATTTTCATTTCTTTCAGCGCAAATCACTCCCATATTGTGCCACGCCTGACTGTTGGCAGGGTTCGATTTTGTTTCTGCCAGATATTCCTTCTCTGCCAAATCCTTTTTGCCCCATGTGTCATAAATCACGCCAAGGTTGTTATGCAAATCATTTTCATTAGGATTTAATCCCAATGACTTTTTGTACTCCTCAGCGGCATTTTCTAAAAAAGATTTTTCTTTATGCCCGGTTTTGTCATCCATATCCTGAAAATAAATTCCCATGTTTCGGTGAGCAAGAGAGGAATTGGGTGCAGTGGCAATTGCATTATCAAGAAATAATTTGGTATCGCTGAAGGTTTTCTCGTGCCTGAACGTGAGCATGAAAAAGAAAAGCAAAATAGCCGGAGCAGAGATTCTACAGATTGTCTTTTCAGAAGAGAAGTTTTTAATCCAGTCAACCTGTGTGGCAAGAAGTAAAAACCCAACCATCGGCAAATACATACGGTGCTCATAAAACTGATGAACGCGGAATTCACTGGTTCGGATAAATGTAGGCAAAAGAAAAATCACGAACCAGATAACAGAAAACAAAATCCAGTTTGATTTTCTTTCTTTTGAAATAAAGACTACTCCGATGATAATTGCCAATGCAATGATTCCGAAAATAAAAGTATTGTCTTTCATCACAGGCATTACAGAAAGATTGAAGGGCAAAAGAATCTTTCCGATATACAGAATAAAGCCCGTGAGGTTTTCTGCAACGGACGAAATCATTGAACTTACTCCTTTGCCTTGCTGGCTCTGCAAAGCAGCATCGCGCATCATAAACCATACGGCAGATACAACCAGCCAGCCGGCAAGAAAAACTTTCTTATTGTATGAAACTAATTTTTCTTTTTCAATGAAATGAAGATAAAAGAGACAGACCACAATTATTCCTATGGAAATCTCCTTTGTATAAAGAGCCAAAGCAAAAAACAAAATGTGCAATACAAAATGTTTTCTCTTCCGGGATTTAATGAAATTTAAAAAGAAAAGAAAAGCGCTGACAGAAAAAACCGTTGTCAGAATATCCACCACTCCCGGCACCCAAACAACCGCCTGCGTAAGCACGGGGTGAACCAAAAATATCAGAGAAAGAAAAAGAGAAACTTCTTCTGAATTATTAAATCGCCTGAGTAAAAGAAAAACAAAATACACTGCAAGAAAATGAAGAAGCAAAGCCGAAAGATGATAGACGAAAAGATTGGTTCCGCCAAATTGGGCGTTGAGCATGAACCAGACCGTTTCCACAGGGCGGTAAAAAACATCTGAGCCGGTAATGAAAACTGTTTTTCTGAACGCATCGGCAAGATTTGAAATGTCTGAAATATAATTCTGGTTATCCTGAATGAGAGAATTGTCGTCAAAGTTGGTGTAATCAAATGAAAGCGAACGGGCGTAGAGGAGAAAACCAATTCCCACAATAAGGATAAGCGGATGCGGGAGTTTTATTTTTTTCATCTTTACCTGTCAAATGTAGTGAGAAATAAGAATTGTGGATTTATGTGAATGTTTTTACCTTCGCCTCCTTCTTATGATGAAAGCATATTTCAGAATCATTTTCTGTTTTATTTTCTTATTATTGTTCTTTTCCTGCAAGAAAGAAAACAGGTGGGATATGCTTAAGCGCACCGGTGAAAAAACTTCTGTGATACGCGAACTGCCTCCTTTTACAAAAATTTATCTTAAAGACAATGTGAACGTATTTATAACGCAGGGAAATTTACAGGAAGTAAAAGTGGAAGGCGGGGAAAATTTAATTCCGCTGGTAAAAACGGAAGTTATAAACGGTGAACTTCATATTGATAATGACAACAAATGCAATTGGTCCCGCAGCTATAAAAAAGGAACTCTTACTGTCTATGTAACCATTCCTTCGCTGCGATATATTTCACATCACGGCAGCGGAAAGATAAGCAGCAATGGAATTATTTCATGCGACACGCTTGATATTCTTACCAACGAATCCGGTGATGTTGAACTTTGGCTGAACGCCCATGTTGTTTTCAATCATCTGGGCACTACTTCAGATGTAACTCTTCACGGAACATCTTCTTTGATGGGGATTTATCATACCGGAGAAGGATATTTGCACTGCGAAGATCTGGAAACCGACTTCACCTGGTCTTATTCAAAAGCATCGGGCAATGAATACCTCAACGCGAAACAATCTCTTGCCCTAACGATTGACTGGGAAGGTGATGTTTATTATTCAGGAAACCCTGCTGCCAGCGTGAAAGGAACAGGAAACGGAAAATTAATCCGGCTGAACTGATGCTCAGAAGTCTGATATATTTTGCTAAGCTCGCACTGTACTGGCTTGTTTTTTTTACGCTGTACAGAATTATTTTCCTTATCAGTTATCCGAGCAAAATCCCTGACGGAAAATTTTCTGAGGCATTAATGGTTTTTGTTTATTCTTTTCGGATGGATGCAGCCACCATTGCCTACTTGATTGCCATCCCGCTAATCCTGTGGGCAATTCAGCAGTTTGTGAAAAAAAATTTTATAAACCGCACCAATCATTTTTACAACATCGCTCTTATTTCAGCCATTACGATAGTATGCATTTCAAACATCGCCATGTACGGAGAATGGAACGCGCTGATCAACTATAACACCTTCCATTATCTTCTCTCTCCTGCAAAAATATTTCCTTACCTCAATACATTTGAACTTATTGCAACAGGACTTGGCGTAATGGCGGGTATTGCTGCTTTTGTTCTGCTTTTCCGCGTAATGATACTGATGGTGATACCCTACTCCACCGGTAAAATGATGTATAAGCTGATCATCCCTCCCATTATTTTCCCCATCGTGTTTTTCACCATGAGAGGAGGAACTCAACAAATGCCCATCAACGAAACGTCCGCCTGCTTTTCTGAAACAAAATTCTTAGACCATGTGAGCGTTAACCCCGTATGGCATCTTGGACACATGGCGTTTCTGGGAGTGGAAGAAATAGAAAAAGAACCCCTGCCCTAAAGGGAGAAAAAAAATGAAAGCAAAAAATATTTGGTTAATAGTTTTGTATTTACATCTGCCATTTGCCATTTTACATTTTACATGTTTTGCACAGGATACTTCTCAATATTACAATTCGGATTTCATTCGCTACGATAATTTCGTTTACAAGAAAAACATACGCACCGTTCAGTTGCAGAAAGATGACTGGGAGTTCACAGCGCCTGTCATCAAACTCGGCTCCACCGATAAACTCAGACTTTCGTTTGACGATTTGGATGCAGAATCAAAAAACTACCACTTCACCATCATTCATTGTGATGCGAGCTGGAATCCGAGCGACCGCCTTTTGCAGACAGAATACATCAGCGGTTTTTTTGACGACAACATCAACGATTACCAGTATTCCAGAAACACTATTCAGAAATACGTGCATTACGAATTACTTTTCCCTACAGAAAATCTCAAGCCATCCAAATCAGGAAATTACCTTCTGAAAGTTTTTAAGGATTACGACCAGAACGATCTTATTATCACAAGAAGATTCATGGTGCTGGATGAGCGCGTGAACATCATTCCTGACATTCATCACGCCACTATTGTGAATGATTACAACTATAAACAGGAAATTGATTTCTCCATTCAGACTCCCGGCTATCAAATCGCCAGTCCGTATCAGGATTTAAAAGTGGTGCTGATGCAGAACGACCGATGGGACAATGCCATCACCAAACTAAAGCCGCTCTTTGTAAAAGACAATGAACTTACGTATGATTATGATAACGACAATGTTTTTCCGGGAGGAAACGAGTTCAGGAACTTTGACATCAAAAGCTTACGGTGGAATTCTGAGTATGTAAAATATATTGCCAGCGATTCGCTGAACTATCATGTGTATCTTTTTCCGGGCAAGCGCAGAAACTTTTTTCAATACCTATCGGATAAGGACATTGACGGAAAATATAAAATCACGCGGCAGGAAAGTTCTCCCTCCGCCAGCGAAACCGAAGCCGAGTATGTGTATGTGCATTTTACGCTGCCGATGGATAAACCTGTTGAAGAGGGAAGCATTTATGTTTTTGGCGGGCTCACTGACTGGAAATATTCCAACGAATACAAAATGCATTACAATAAAATTTTATCTCAGTACGAAGCAACGCTTTACGTGAAGCAGGGTTATTACAACTACGAATACGTTTATCTGAAAGACAACGAAAAATCAGGCGATGAAGCTTTTATTGAAGGCACGCATTACGAAACCGAAAATGATTATGTGATTTATGTTTACCATAAACCCATCAGCAGCAATTACGACCAGTTGATTGGCATGAAAAGGTTTAACTCGTGGAGGTATTGATTTACCCCGTTGGATAACTTTGTATCCTACGGGGTTTACCTCGCCACCACCACCTTCTTGCTCACTATGCCTTGCGCTGTTTCAATCTTTACAAAATAAATTCCTTCGGGCGCTTCGCTTAAGTCAATGTGCGGATGTGCGGATGTGCTGATATGCTGATGAATACATTCTCCAAATACATTATAAACTTCTATGCTGTTCATCTGCACACCCGCCTGCGGAACGGGCAGGTTGGCTAATTTACTCATCTGCACATTAAACAGCCCGCTCGTGGGATTTGGATAAACCTGTATTTCTCCTGCCTCCTCCTGCCACTGCTGCTCCTCCACCCCCACCACCGAGCATAAACTTGTTATCTGAACAGGCGTGTGCTGCTCGGTCATATTTCCTATACCTAATTGCCCATAACTGTTTTGCCCGCATGCCCAAACCGTGCCATCGTTTTTAACAAAAAGAGAAAAAGCATTTCCTCCTGTGGCAGCAATGATATTTGCAAGCCCGCTTGCCTGCACAGGAGTGGTTACATCAGTTGTATTTCCATTTCCAAGCTGCCCATAGCTGTTCGCACCGCTTCCCCAAACGGTGCCATCATTTTTTACAAAAAGAGAATAACCACCAGTTCCTGCGCCTATTGCGATAACACCTGTAATCAGCGATTGCACCGGCACGGGACTGCTATTAATATTTCCATCTCCATATGTGCCATTGTTAGATCCGGAAGCCCACACCGTGCCGTCACTTTTTAGAAAAAGGGAATGATAATATCCCGTTGTAATTGCGATAATACCAGTAAGCCCACTTACCTGCACTGGTGTGGTTCTGGTTATACCTGTTCCATCCCCAATCTGCCATTGGGTATTATTTCCACAAGCCCATACAGTACCATCACTTTTCAGGAAAATAGAATGGTCACCTCCCGCTGCAATAGCGATAATACCAGTAAGCCCGCTCACCTGCACAGGGGTTGATTTATCTACGGTTGTTCCATCACCTAATACCCCCGAAGCATTAAACCCGCAAGCCCAAACCGTGCTGTCACTTTTTAAAAAAAGAGAATGATTCTCTTTGTTAGCTATGGCAGTTATACCTGTAAGCCCACTTACCTGTACGGGAGAATTTCGTTGAGTATTTGTGCCATCTCCTAACTGGCCATAATTATTATATCCGCAAGCCCAGACAGTGCCATCATTCTTTAAAAATAAAGAGTGATTTTTACCCCCACTAACAGCCATAATATTAGCAGTAAATCCGCTAACCTGCACAGGAGATAATTTGTTTGCGGTAGTTCCATCCCCTAACTGCCCAGTGAGATTAAGCCCAGCACTTTTTGCACTACCTATGTTGCAAGTAAAAAGTGAATGAAATCTCCCTGAAGAAACCACCTGTGAAAAAACAGATGAACAAAGAAAAATACCACAAACTATGCTATATAGATTTTTTTTCATCAACGAGCAATTACGAGTTTACCTGTTTTATAATTTTCACCGTTTATTTTTATTTTATAGAAATAAATCCCTTTATTAATTTCAGTAAAAGAAATTGTTTTTGAGTCACTATCATGAAATAGTTGAACGGGGAGGATTTTATTCCCAATCATATCATAGAACTCCACTGATGCGCTTTCCTTTTCGCCAATCTGCACTATAATATTTATAAAATCAGCAGCAGGGTTAGGGAATATTTCTATTTTATTTTCAATCGCATTTGAAACGGATGTTGTTGTATCCCAATGCCCCATTCTGCAGGCGGCAAAAGTCACTGCCAGGTCATCCCAATTTAAACAACCGGTGCTTGGGTCTGTTACTGTAACAGTCATTGTTACATTATATGTACCATAGGGTCCCGGATTATAATAACTCAAAAAAGGGTCAGGATCTGTAGCCCCCGGGTTCAGATAATTCAGTGCAGTCGGGTCAGAGGCAGTCCATAAATAAGTATTGCTGCCCACCTGTGCCGAACCAATTTGAACGGGCTGAGCGCCCTGACAAGTTGCAGGGTCTTCCACCTGAACATCTGATCCTGCGTTTGCTGTGGGTGGAGAAGCAGAATTATAGGTAACTGTTACGGTTAATGTAGTTGAAAACAAACATCCGTCTGAAACGGTAACGCTGTAGGTTGTTGTCGTTGTAGGCGAAACGGTAATGCAGGAAGTAGTTGCGCCTGTATTCCATGAATAAGAAGAACCACCGCTTGCGCAAAGTGTGGAACTCTGACCTGAGCAGATGGTGGAAGGCGATGCGCTCACCGCAGGGCTTGCGCTCGTGCAATTAGCATTGCATTGAGCCAATGTGAAAGGGCTGAATGTGCTTACTGCTGTGCAGGTAGTAACCGTTCCATTGGTGGTATTTCCTGTAGTATTGCTGCTGCCGTGATTATCCCACTGCGAAGTTCCGCTGTTCCATCTTGCCACCTGCATATTCTGTATAGGGGAAGAAATCAGGCATGAGTTAGCGTTCCATTCAAGCGTTACATATACATTACATGAACCCACTTCTCTATCTACAATCCAGTATTCACAGTTGCTTAAATTTGTAATGGAGGCATCTAAAGTGCTTCCGTATCCCTGATTGGAATTAAAATACTGCGCAGAAAATTCTGCATTTGTACTGCATGGCGCGCTGATAGAAACAGGATGATAGTTGCTTGTGCCTTTTCCCATTGGAAATGTAAATATATCATTTCCTACTTTGCGCACATAGCCATCAACAAATGAAGATGCTGAACCACTGCCAACGGTTATTATTGCATTGTCAATCAATTTTACATAATTGGTAGTGCTGGAAGAAATGTTGCCGCTGGTAAGTGTCAAATAATTATTGATAACTATGGGCGCACTCAGATTGACTTGATTGGAAGATTTATTTATAACCACCTTCTCAAAAGTTTCCGCACCGGAAGGGAGTTTTGTTAAAGTTTGCGCTCCACTGCCATTAAAAGTAACTTCCGCACCTCTTGTATTATATGCTCCGTTATCATCCCAATTACGCCCAATATAAATGGCTCTTGGAGTGGTTGAGTTTTGCTCAAGCGTTGCGCCTGAGTAAACTGTTAAATCATGGTCAACATCAAACGCGCCTGTGAGGGTGCGGGTGCCTGAAAAAACATACACATCGTAAAAACTCATGATGGTGGGAGTTGCATTTTCTCCATCGGTATTGTATGAGCCGGTAAATGCAACAACTGAAGTGCCCGGGTTAACCGTGCCTGCGGTATATGTCCAACCCCTGTCAACAGAAATAATGCTTAAAAGAATGAGCGTGTTGCCGTTTTTGTCAATCACAACATTGGGCAAACGCCCTGTGCCTGCAATCCCTGAGCCGGTAAACGCTTGATTGGCGTTGCCTTTTATGGTAAGCACGTTGGAGCCGCCTCCCCCGCTTCCTCCTGTATTGGTTACGGTAACATCTCCATAGGCATCTATATTGCCGCCTGATAACACAATGGCGTGGTCTCCGCTCAAAGTGAATGTTCCGTTCACCGTTAAAGTAGTTCCGGCACTCAGTGTGAGTGTTCTGGTAATGGTGGAAGTGTTAGAAACAATGACGTGGTTGAGCGTCATGCTTCCGGTTACGGTATGAGAAGCGCGCTGAAGATTAAAATACAAAGTAGCTCCGTAGGTTGCAGCATCCACAGTTCCGGCAGTATTGGTCCACACTCCGCAGGTAGTGACGGTATTATTTAAATAAAGCGTCCCCGATGCTTTATTGACATTGACCGGTGGCAGGGCGCATTTTGGTCCCGTGCTTTGCCCGGTCATAATCTGATTGCCGGTTCCAATGATATTAATAATCGTTGAACTTCCGCTTCCGGCTGAGAGGGTGTTCAGTAAATCAATATCTCCTTTCACATCAATGGTTCCTCCAAAAAGCTGCCAGATGTTTGATCCGGATATTGTCAGCTTGCTGTCAACCGTAAGCGTTGTGCCCGCAGCAAGGGTGAAATTGCCGGAACAAGAGCATTGGTTGTTAAAAGTTAAATTATTAAATGTGGTGGAACCGGTGATAGTAAGCTGATATTTAAAAAGCGCCAATCCGCTATTATGCGTAAAAGTGCCGCTTGAAAAAGTATAGTTGTTTCCGAATGTTATTGTTCCGCTTGTGCTTATAAAATTTGTGCCCGAAAGTGTGAACGTTCCGTTAAAAGTAATGGCGCTGTTGCCTCCTGAAAAAGTTCCGCCTGAAAATACAGCGTTGCCGGTTCCAACCGTAATTGTATAGCCGGCTCCCTGCGTAATAGTTCCCGAGTAGCCCGACTGCACATTAATGCCTGCCACATTTACGTTTGCATCAGTGCTGCAATTAGCCGTTCCTCCACCATCGAAAATGGCTGCATCCGTTGAACCTGGGACTCCTGAACTGCCTCCTCCACCAGAAATAGTTGACCAGTTTGATGCAGTGTTCCAACTGCTGGTAGCTCCCACCCAATACCTGTTAGTGGAAAAAAGATTTGCTGTGATGCAAACTGCTGCGAGAAGTGAAAATATTTTTTTCATGATAAGTATTTTTTATTTGTTGATGGTTTTTTTCTTTTCCTCCCCCAATGGGGGAGGTCAGGAGGGGGCTTATTACTGAGGTGTGAGTGTATAAACTGTATTTGCATCAGGAACCCTGATGATGTATTTTAAATCTCCTGCACCTGCTGTTTCCGCATTGGCTTGAGATGGATTTCCGGTGAGCAAATAGCCGTTGTTGGTTTTGTCCATTGAGGGATTTATTAATCCGACAATCGGCATGATGAGTGAATCCTGCAGAGTTGATAACGTGGTGCTGCCTGTATGAAACTCCACTTTGTTTCCGCTTTGGCTGAGCCATACCTGAAAGTTGAACAGGTCGGGGCTGTTCATTCCGAAACCGCAGTTTTTATATTCTATTTTCAAGATGCCGCTTTCTGTCTTATATAATAAGGAAGACCACGCGCCTGTGCTATCCTTCACAGGCATTATTCCCTTGAAGGTGGCAATGGCTCTTTTGTTGTCATTGCCAAAAAGCAAAAGCCCGTTGGAAGTGAGGGTGAGCGTATCAAAACTTTTGCCTGCAAAATTAAATGCAAAGCCGATAGGAATTTTATACCCGCTGCCGCTCCATGTATTACTGTTTGCAGCAGTGGTTGCTCCCGTGAGGGATTGGTAACTGCCCGCGCTTTGCGTAAAACTGTAATTAAAAGTTTGGGCGCATAGGCATACTGCAATACACAGCATGCTCACACATAAAAAAAGTTTTCGTTTCATTGTTGTTATTGTTTTGGTTATTATTTTTTATCCGGTGCAAATACAATTGATTCAAAGCACTTTAAAAAATAGATGAACATTCTCGAACATTTAAGTCCCAAGAACCAAGAACCAAGTCCAAAGCCCCAAAAGTTTTTTCTTGGTTCTTGGTACTTGGAATTTGAGATT
>JACRAM010000027.1 GCA_016213405.1 Bacteroidota bacterium | reverse complement strand
ATTTTTTTGCAGGTTCTTTGGCAGTTTTTCAATCAGGAAAGGTCGCTTCCGTGGGCGGGCGGAAAGGGGGTTCGGGGGGAATTCCGCCCGCCCCGCGTCAGTTTTTGGCGAATTCTGTTCGGATTTTTTCAAACGCACACCGCCAGTTAGGAAATGGCTCGCCCTCTGCGAGGGCTTGCCAGCCGATTTTCTTAGAATTTTTTATTTTTGTCCCGATGCTTCGGGACAGGCTAAAAGCGGGCTTTTTAGAATTTTCTTTTTAAACTTTTTAAAGCTATGAAATACTTTATCTACACACGCAAATCAACCGACAGCGAAGAAAGACAGGTTTTAAGTATTGAGGCTCAACTTGCTGAGCTAAAAGAATTTGCCGCCAAAGAAAAACTTGAAATCGTCGCCTCGCTGAGCGAGGCAAAAACTGCCAAAGAACCTGGCCGAACTGTGTTCGGCGAAATGTTAGACCGACTTGAAAAAGGCGAAGCTCAAGGAATTTTGGCTTGGCATCCTGACAGACTGGCAAGAAATTCAATTGATGGCGGAAAACTCATTTATATGCTGGACACAGGAAAGTTAAAAGATTTAAAATTCCCGACATTTTGGTTTGACTCAACACCACAGGGTAAATTCATGATTAACATTGCCTTCGGGCAAAGCAAGTACTACATAGATAACCTTTCGGAGAACATCAAACGAGGACACCGTCAGAAGCTGAGAAAAGGCATCTGGCCCGGCTGGGCACCTTTGGGGTATCTCAATAATCATAAGACAAAGGCAATAGATATAGACCCTGAAAAAGCCCTGCTTGTAAGAAAAGTATTTGAACTTTACGCCACCGGCGACTATACACTAAAAGCCCTCGCTGATGTTTTAGAAAAAGCAGGGCTGAGAAGTCATCAAGGCAATGTTCTTTCTGTTTCCTGTGTCCAGCATATACTTAAAAATCCAATTTATTACGGAGTTTTCCGTTACAACGGCGAAATCTATGACGGAACTCACGAGCCTATTATTTCCAAGAAACTTTTTGACTCTGTTCAAGAAGTGATGTCAAACAGGGGCAAGAAGAAACGAAAAAGAAAACACACTTTTGCTTTTTCTGGTCTAATGAGATGTGGTAACTGTGGTTGTATGATAACCACTGAAAAACAAAAAGGTCATAATTACTACCGTTGTACCAAGAAAAAGCAAAGGTGTGATGAAAAATACCTCAGAGAAGAATCACTTGTTGAACAGATGAAATTATGTATTCAAAAAGTTTCTCTGCCTGATAAGTGGGCTGAAAACATGCTTGCTGAGATTGAGAAGGAAAAAACGCAGGCTATCGAGAAAACCAATTCTCTTGTTCAAAATCTTGAAAATGAAAAGTTTATGGTTGAGCAGAGGATGGATAAGTTATTAGACCTCTACATTGAAGGTAGGGGCGTTGAGCTTGAAGAATATCAGGTCAAAAAGCAGAGACTGCTCAACGAAAAACTGGACATTCAGCAGAAAATTAAAGATTTTGAACAAAATGGAAATAATTGGCTCGAACCGATGAAAGAAATGATTTTATCCAGTAACCAAGCCAAAATTCTATTGTCGCAGGGCGACAATTCCAAAATCCTAATATTTCTAAAAAATATCGGCTCGAACTTTATTTTAAAAGATAAAAAATTCCGATTTAATTGGAAAATCGGCTGGCGAGCCCTCGCAGAGGGCGAGCCATTTCCTAACTGGCGGAGGAGGTAGGATTTGAACCCACGATCCCGTTAAGGATATCCCGTTTCGAGCGGGATGCCTTCAGCCTCTCGGCCACTCCTCCAATTTAGTTCAGGGTAACAACACAAAAATTACTTTCAACGAGTTTAAATAGTGATTGGTTTTTAGTTTAAACCAAAACTGTGCGATTTCTCCGGCTCTGGAAAAACCTTTTGAGCATTAAATCACATTCATCTTCAAGAACACCCGATATAAGCTCTACCCGATGGTTAAGTCTTTTGTCTGAAAGCAAGTTGTAAAGACTATCAACCGCCCCACTTTTTTTATCCTTACAACCATAAACAAGCCTCTTGAGTCTTGCATTAACCATTGCTCCTGCACACATAACACAGGGTTCTTTGGTCACGTATAGTGTGGCATCTGTTAACCGCCAACTCTTTATTTCAGATGCCCCTTCTTTAAGTGCTATTATTTCTGCGTGTGCAGTCGGGTCATTTTTTGTCTCTCGCATGTTATGAGCCGTAGCTATAACAATATTGTTTTTTACAAGAACTGTGCCAACAGGGACTTCGTTTTTAAGTAATGCCTTCGCCGCCTCTTTGATGGCAAGACGCATAAAGCGTTCATCGGCTTTCTCTTCTGGAAAACAAACAGGGCAGTATTTTTCTCCATAATCAAGACCGCAGATGTGACCACACTCAGGACAACATATGCACTCTTTTATGGGTCTCTCGCATACCTCGCATATTTCATGTCTTGTTTGCATAAATGATTACAACGCGCCCAGGAGGAATTGAACCCCCGACCTCCGGATTCGTAGTCCGCCGCTCT
>JACRAM010000026.1 GCA_016213405.1 Bacteroidota bacterium | reverse complement strand
TTCTTTTAGTTGCACTAGTTTATTTAATTTCGCAAACATACGAGATTACACAGAGAGTTCTGCTCTGTGAAACTCATTAAACTCTGTGAACTCTGTGTTGAAAATCGTGGATATAACATCTTAATCTGAATAATGTCTAATCTTTTATTTTGTTATATCGCTATTTCATAAAAATTTCTTTTGATGGCACCCACTACAACGGATGGCAAGTGCAGAAAAATTCTTCTGAAACCGTTCAGCAAAAAATTAATGAAGGGCTTTCCAAATTATTAAGTGAAAAGATAGAAGTGCTGGGCTGCTGCAGAACCGATACTGGAGTTCATGCAAAAGAGCTGTTTGCTCATTTTGATTCCAACATAAATAATCTTCACAATGATTCCAAAACCGATTGGCTTTATAAGTTTAACAATATGATTCCCGTTGATATTTCCATTGACAAGATTTTTTCTGTCAAACTGGATTCAAACGCGCGTTTTGATGCAACAGCAAGAACCTATCAATATTTAATTCATAACAAGCGCAACCCGTTTTTATTGAACCGCTCTTATTATTACTACAGCGAACTAAATGTTGAGTTGATGAATAAAGCAGGAAAATTATTGATGAAGCACGAAGATTTTTCAGCATTCAGCAAAGTAAATACGCAGGTGAAAACCAATCTCTGTAAAATCAAGCGTGCAGATTGGAAAAAAGACAATGCAGGAAATTTAGTCTTCACCATTCGTGCCGACCGCTTTCTCCGCGGCATGGTTCGTATGATTGTCGGAACAATGATGCTTTTGGGAAAGAACAAAATAAACCTGAATGATTTTAAAAAGATAATTGAAAGCAAGAATTGCCAAAATGCAGGAGCGCTTGTTCCCGCCTGCGGATTGTATTTGACAAAAGTGGAATATCCGAAAAACCTGTTTCTGATATGAGTGCGGACCTGCAGCAAAAATTTTCATTCGGGCTTTTGAAAAGAGTTCTTTCCTATGCTAATCCGTATAGAAAAATGTTTGCCTTTGCTGCTTTTATCGCAATTGTGTTTGCATTTGTTTCTCCCGTGCGTGCAATGCTCACGCAATACACGTTAGATAATTTTATTGTTCACCCCGTAGGATACATATCCAACGGGGTAAAGCCCGACAAAGAAATGCTTTTAACGATGACGCTAATCATGATAGGCGTTCTGCTTTTTGAAACATTGCTTCAGTTTCTTAATGAATACCTGGCCGGCTGGCTGGGGCAAACGATAATAAAAGACATGCGCACGAAACTATTTAATCACATCAATCATTTGCATTTGCAATACTTCGACAAAACTCCCATTGGCACGCTGGTAACGCGCGTGATATCTGACATGGAAGCCATTTCAGATATTTTTTCAGAAGGATTGCTCGTAATTCTTGGCGACTTTCTTAAACTCATAGTGATAATATCCGTAATGTTTTACACCAACTGGAAACTTTCTCTCATCAGTTTATCTGTTTTTCCTTTGCTCATTGCAGGAGCCAATATGTTCAAGAATGGAGTGAATAAATCTTTCAATGAAGTAAGAACCCAGATTGCCCGATTGAATTCATTTGTTCAGGAACACATCACCGGAATGAGCGTGGTGCAGATATTCAACCGCGAAGAAGAAGAGATGAAAAAATTCAGAGAGATAAATGCATCGCACCGCAAGGCAAACATCCGTTCCATCTGGTACTACTCTGTTTTTTTTCCGTTCATAGAAATTCTTTCTTCTGTTTCCATCGGGCTTATTGTGTGGTGGGGTGGAAGGGGAGTTTTTGACAATGCTTTTTCTATCGGGCAACTCGTTGCGTTCATCATGTACATCAACATGCTCTTTCGCCCGATACGACTGATTGCCGACCGGTTCAACACGCTTCAGATGGGAATTGTGGCAAGCGAAAGGGTGTTCAGAGTGATGGATACGAAAGGCGGAGTAATGGATAATGGAAAATGTTTAATGGCTAATGGGAATACATCAACCATCAACCCCGTAGGAAACATTTCCAACGGGGTAAACCATCAACCATTAGCCATTGAATTTAAAAATGTTTGGTTTTCGTATGACGCGCCTGATTCCCTCGTCCCTCGTCCTTCATCCCTCGTACATTCTCCAAACTGGGTTCTCAAAAACATTTCCTTCGAAGCAAAACAAGGCGAAACCGTTGCACTGGTGGGCGCCACAGGTTCAGGCAAGTCATCCATTGCCAGTTTGATAAACAGATTTTACGAATACACAAAAGGAGAAATCCTTATTGACGGAATTAATATTCGCGAATATGAATTAAATTCTCTACGGAAAAACATCGGCATTGTTTTGCAGGATGTTTTTTTGTATTCCGACACCATCGCAAATAATATATCACTCCATCCTTCTCACTCTCTCACTCTCTCACCCTCTCACTCACTTTTCAGCGAAAGTGAGAAAGTGAGAATGAAAGAAAGTGAGAGAGAAAAAGTGGTAGAGGCAGCAAAAATAATAGGCGCGCACGATTTCATCATGCGGCTGCCCGGCAATTATGATTACAATGTGATGGAGCGCGGAGCAACCCTATCGGTAGGGCAGAGGCAACTGATTTCTTTCATACGCGCCTATTTGTACAACCCCGCCATACTCATTCTTGACGAAGCCACTTCCAGCATCGACACCGAATCTGAAATGCTCATACAGCGCGCCACCGAAGCGCTTTTGGGAAGAAAGGAGTATGGAGTTCGGGGTTCGGAGCAAGAAAAACACACTGCTGTATCTGCCTCCCAACTCCCAACTCCCAACTCCCGAACTTCCATCGTCATCGCCCACCGCCTTGCCACCATTCAGCGAGCCGATAAAATAATTGTGCTTGATAAAGGAGAAATCATTGAATCAGGAACTCACCGCCAGCTTCTTGAACTCAACAAACACTACCGGAAATTATACGAACTGCAATTCATGAAAGAAATTGTTGCATGAAATAAAATTGGCAGTTTGCAATTTGCAGTTATTTTCTTTTTGTCAATTGCCAACTGCCTGTTGCCTACTTGTATTTCATTTGGGCGTGCCCTTCGATGACTCAGGTCGCGCTTTCCGTTTCAATCTTTGCGAGGCGCAAAGGATTTCCACTTCAATCGCTCACGCAAAAACCCAGCAGGATTGAAATGATTGATTTAGGACTTACGCACTCTGTGAAACTCTGTGTTTCTCCGTGAACTCTGTGTTGAAAATTTTAACACAGAGAACACAGAGTTTTAAGAGTTTCACAGAGAAATACAAAATTGCGTAAGTCCTATGATTATGTCTCTTGCTTTAAAATGGCAGTAAAATTCTATCTTTTGCAACAAAACTTGAATCTTTTGCACGTAAACTTAATCTTTAGCACGTAGAATCCAATCTTTTGCACGTAAACTTAAATCTTTAGCAAGTAGAATCCAATCTTTAGGAAGTAAAGTTCAATCTTTTGCAACAAAAACAGGATAAATGTTTTATGCGGAAGGATTATTGCCTTTTTTCTTTCTCGGTTTTGGAGGCGAATCATCAATCTCAAACCCCCAGTCGCCAAGTTTGTGCGGGTTGGCGGTGAAAAGTTTTTTCAGAAATTGCCCTATGGCAAGAACATCGGCAAACACAGGATTAAAATCTGTGTCGCGCTGGTTGCGTAGTTTCTCCGCGTCCTTTTTTTCCTGCGTCATTTCACCGTGGGCTTTCAAAGCCGAATCGGCATTTTTTTTATCGCTGTCAATATCAATTTCATTTTCGGTTAAAAATTTTATGAGCGGTGATTTTGCTCCCATCGCTGTGTGCTTTTTATAAAATACGGCAAACATTTTTACGAGGTCTTCAAACTTTGCGGGGTAAACCACCTTGCCTTTTCCATCCACTTTTATTCCCCACATTCCGAGTTCTTTTACTTTTCCTCTATAGAATGATTTGAGGTACTGAATTTCTTTTTTGAAATTTGAAAACACGGGGTTCCAAAAGTTATCGCGCTTTTGGGTTAACTCTTCTGCTTCTTCAGAAGTTTTTACAAACTCGGCATGGGTTACCACAGCGCTTTCGGTTTTCTTTTTGTTTTTTGCCATGTCAATTTTTTTCTCTTCGAGAAAATCAATGAGCACGCTTTTGTCTCCGTCATTGGCATGCTTGAGTTCAATTTTCAAAAATAAATTTGCTTTGCCTGAAAAATCTACAGGGTATTTTATGCGCGACATGGTGGGGTGGGGTTTTGGTTATTTATTGATGATTAGTTTTTTGTTGGTTGTGCCTTCATTGGTTTTTATGGTGAGGAAATAAATTCCGTTGGGGTGATTTGATAAATCAATGGTTGTATTGCTGAATTGCTGAATTGTTGATTGATATACTTTTTCTCCCGTGATATTGTAAATGTAAATGCCGTATATTGAATTATTCAGTAGTGTATTTTCAATGTTGAAAATTCCGTTGCTCGCATTTGGATAAATATTAAATTGGCTTTGCAAATTAACATTCTCAACACCTAATGAAGTACAAGTAATTATAGTTGTATCTTTTAAAATACATCCATTGGCATCAGTAATTGTTACAATAAGAGTATCAGGGGGACTTCCTGTTAAACCTACAACCAGATTAATAGTACTGCCTGTGTTCCATGAAAAAGAATAAGGAGAGGTTCCACCTCCAGAAGTTGAAATTACCATACCATTATTATTTCCGCAGTTTGGATTCACGGTAGTGAAAGCGTTTGTTATTGCCGTAGGTTGAGGAATATTTATAGAGGCAGCAGATGCAGTACATCCATGGCTATCTGTTACAGTGAGAGAATATGTTCCAGCAATAAGCCCAGATAGTGAAGTAGTGGTTTGTCCTGTGTTCCATAAGTAAGTATATGGAAGTGTTCCGCCAGAGGCACTGGCTTGTAAACTTCCATTATTACCCCCATTACAAGTTACAGAATTTGTAAGTACAGGAGAAGACACTAACTGATAGGGCTGAGTGACAGTAACTGTTTTAGTTGCGGTGCAACATTTGGCATCCGTAATTGTTAAAGTATAAGTGGCTGCTGCAAGTCCTGTTGTAGTTTGTGAAGTTTGACCATTACTCCAACTATATGTATATGGTGAAGTTCCACCACCAGCATTTGCAGTTGTTGAACCATCATTATTTCCATAACAGCTGGGTTGTGTGGATGCAAAAGATGATGTAATTGATGGGTAGGTTATAACTACATTTGGTGATGTTGCTGAATTTAATGCAGCATCATAAACTACTACTGCATATAGTCCAGGGCAAAGACCTGTTGCTGTTTGAGTGGTTTGACCATTGGGGTCGCTCCACATATAAGTATATGGAGTTACGCCTCCAGTGACATTTGCAGTTGCAGTTCCATCACAAAGCGAAGAACAACATCCAAGGTTTGTATATGAAACACCCACATTAAGAGTTTGCGAAAAAATTTGTAATGAGGGGAATAAAATAAAACAGATAAATCCTAAAGATTCAATATTTTTTTTTGTTTCCATTAATAATTATTTAGTTGACCAATAAAAAACCGTGAACTGTTTTTCTCCTGTTTTAATTCCTGCACCTTCAAAATCAACATGCTCACTTATTATCCATTGCACTTTATATGTTCCATCATCGTCTGGAATAATTTTTAAAGTTTCGTGATTCTTATCACTCAGAAATCTGGGTTCAATCCATGCAACAGAATATGTTCCCTCTATTATATTTCCGCTTCCGTCTTTCTTTCTTGCAATTTCATTTACAAATTGAAATCGTTCGCCATTGTTCATATCATTATTAGAACCTAATCCGTTTAGACATCCATCACCAACCATTTCGTAAACAGTGATTCCCCATAAATTTATTTTAGCTTGTTGTAATTTAGAAAGTAGTGTTGAGAGATTCATATTGTTTTATTCTTAATTGATGCTGTTTTGGTTTATAAAAAATAAAACGCCCGCAACAAATAAATGTGCAGGCGATAAATTATTTTAGAAAGTATTTTTTTGCCTACTGCAAATTGCCTATTTGAATTTTTCGGGGGGGGGGGGGGGATTTTTATAAATTCTCAGAGATGCGCTCTGTAATGCAACGCTATGAGTCGAGAGAGGCATTTTAATTGCGGAGTGAAACATTACATAAAAATCAATTAGGTAAGCAAAGATAAAAAAGATTTTATAATGGAGTTTATATCGAATAAGAGTTTATGTTGGGCTGAAGCCCGTTTGTTCTTTGGTTTTCAATAGCCACGACCTTAAGGTCGTGGCAAATTAGGTTGAAATAAATAACGGGCTTTAGCCCTGATTTTTATGAATTGAAGTATACAATTCTAATTCGGTATATTCTCTAATGAATTGATATTTAATCTCTGCCTTATTCCCCCTTCACATCTCCCTCTTCATTCTTTTTTCCTGCCCCTTCGTGGTCATCTTCCACTTTCCCTTCTTCACTCAACCCCGTGGGATACCCTGCGGGATTTTTATCCAACGGGGTCAATCCCAAAAATTCTTCTTTGCGGTCTGATTGAAGTTCGTCAGAGATTTTTGGAAGTTCAGGAACTTCTTCTTTCACTTCTTCCACTTTGATTTCAGTTGAAGTTTCAGAAGCCATCTCTGCTTCAATGATTGTTTCAGCGTCACTGATGGTGTCGTTTAAAATAGACCCTTCGACTTCGCTCAGGGTGACAGCCGATGAGAATGATTCAGTCACTCCCCCTTCGGGGGAGTCGGAGGGGGCTGAGATTACAAGCGGTTCTTTCGCTTCAATTTTTCCGCCCGCCATATATTCTTCCAGCCGCTGCTTGTTCATTTTTGTGCGGAAGAAACTCATCGGCTGGTAATTGATGTTCTTGTCTTTCCCGCGGATGAGCATGTGCAGATACCACTCGCTTTCGCTGTATGAGCCGAACGGTTTTGGCGTCATCGTCATCAGTTGGTAGCCGAACATTTTTGCAATCTCGGGGAAGAGTCCGAAGTTGGTGTCGTCAATGTTCGATAACTCTTCGAGGAGGATGAAGCGCACGCCCTGGCGGTTTTTGTCGCGCTGAATGACGGACATTCTTCCTATGCAGAGAAGCGCGAGTGCCGTGTATGCCTCACCGCCCGAACCCGGATAACGCGCGCCCAGTTCGTCAAACAATCCAACACGCAGGTCGAAATAAAATTTCGGGTCGAGCAGGTCTTGCATTTCCATTTTGTCGCCTACATCGCTGAGGGTTTTTGCAATGTTGAGAATTAAAGTTTCTGGCGAAGCTTCTGATTCTGCTGTGATGAAAAGTTTTGATGCGAGGCGCTGGTGTTTGGCGTGTTCGCGCATTCTGCGAATCCAGTCAATGGCAATATCTCTCCGCTCGTTGAAGTCCACCTGAAAATTATACACACCGCTGATTTTGTTTTCTTTGAAGAAGAAATTCAGTTCGGTGATGAGTTTGCGGAAAGCGTTGTACTGCAGTTCTACTTTCTTGAACACATCCAGAATGATAGTGAGCTGAAGGTCTCCGAACTTTTTCAGCTCTTCGTTGAGGCGTTCGAGTTCGGGACCGAGTCCTTCCAGTCCTAATTTTCCGCAGAGAATATTCACCAGCGTGCGGAAATTATATTTGTCCATTACGAGTTCAGGACTTCTGTCTCCTTTTGTTTCTTCAAAAGATTCCGTAACACGCGTGAATTCTTCATGGTAGGATTCAATGAGGGCTTCGCTTTTTTTCTCAAGACGTTCAATACTATTTTCGTTGAGTTCGCCTGTGATGAGGGTGGGTTCAAAGATGATTCCTGTTTCGCCTTCGAGCAAAAGTTTCTTCTCGTTGAATACGGTGAGCGATTCTTCCATCTGCTGTTTGAAGAGCGGTTCGCTGCTGCGGTATCCGCGCAATTCTCCTTCGGAAGCAATAATATATTTCTCCGACCATGTCTTTTGTTCGTTCAGCGTTCTGATTCTTGCTTCGTAGGTAATTTTATTTTCATCCAGCAGTTCAATTCCTTTTTGGGAATGATCTTCGGCAGTAACTTCTAAGTCAATACTGCTTTCCAATCTCAACTTAGTGAATTCATATTCGCAGGTGTCAAATGCGCTTTTGGCAGAATTAATTTTGTTGCGGATGTCGCTTTGTTTCTTCGCGAGTTCAATGGCTTCGTTATCTATAGTAGCAAATTCAGTTTGAAGCGTTTCTAATTTCTCAATGTCGTCCCAGTTTTCTTTAATGAGAGAAATCTTTTCTTCGTTCAGAGAATTGTCAATCGTATAACTCTCTATGGATTTTCTCTTCCTATATATATCAGAAAGTTCCTGATTGAAACCGATTTCAACGAGTTCATCCGACAAACGCTGAATAATGTTCAGTTCCTTGTGTGTTTCTTCCAGTTCGGCTTTGATGGCCTTTGTATCTTTTTCAAGAACTGTTTTAAGATTCTTCGTGTTGGTGAATCGTTGTTTCTTGATGAGCGGAACAAACTCGCGGACTTCTCCGAATGCAATCCAAATACCATCAGAGGTTAAGGTTAAGGTTGAGGATGAGGTTAAAGGGCTGTTGTCCTTAACCTTAACCTTTTTCTCCTCAACCTTTTCAAAACTACTCAGCATGGCAAGCGGGTTCGAAATATATTTTGTTCCTTCTTCTACTTCTTCGGGTTTCGTAACGGGAAGCTCTTTCAAATGCATCAGAACTGTTTCCTGTTCCTTTGTGAGCGGCTTGTTGTTCTGAATTGCCCAGTGGAAAAACGAATCATCGCGTGTTCCTTCAAAAAGTTCAACCAATGTTTCGAGTTCTTCAATCTGCTGGGGAAGTTCGCTTAGCTTTTCGCTGTAATGTTTTGAAGCGGTGAGGTAATCCATCTTCGCCCATTCTGAATTTTCAAAATCAGAAAGAGAGTAGAGGGAGAGAATTTTATTCAGGTTGTTTTTCTTGTCGCGGAAAGATTCCTGTTCTTTCAGTTTCTTTTCAATCTTCTCAACACTTCCATACTGCTCAACGATTGGTGCGAGCGCGGAAAGTAAATTAATTTTATCTCGAAGCACATCCGCCTGCTGTTTGCGTGCAAGAATAGTATCATCGCTGAAATCTTTCAGAAGTGTTTCGTATTTCTCGCGCATCAAGAGACAAACCTTTTGGAGATTGGTGTAATGATTGTAAAGTTCCTCAGTAACTTTTTCCAGTTCATTCTTCTGGCGCATCAGATTCGTAACCGAAGTTTCAATGTGCTTTTTGTTGTTCTCGTGCCTGTTCAGCGCGTCATTATATTTCTGATAAGAGAACGAAGCACTTGATTTCAAAAAATCTTCTTTCGCCTGTGTGCTTTTTCGGTTTGTTTCCAGAAGCGCCAGTAATTTCTTTTGTTTCAGTTGGAGTTCCTGTGTATGAAAGAAGTTATCACGGTACTGCTTTATCAAACTTGATAATTGTTCTTTCTGTTCTTCAAAAACTCTTTTTATCTCATCGTTATCCTCAAACAAAAAGTTCTGCAGACTTTTAGAGTTGGTGATGTCGAGGGATTTCGCTCTGGCGAAACTCTGAATGACCTTAGAATATGTTTTGAGATTATCGGGCTTTGTAAGATTTACGGGCAGAATATTATTCTTATAGAGCAAATCATAATACTTCATGATTCCTTCCGTCTGGAAGAAATCTTTCATGTATAATCCGTGCTTCTCTTTCAAATGCTTGTGCATTTCACGCAAGTCGAAAATGGTTTTGTTCTCTCCGAGAAAATCATCGGGGTGCAACGGACGGCTGAACGGTGTCAAACTTCCACTCTCAAAATCAGGAGAAGCAGAAATTATGAACGGACGCACGGGAATGCGCGGAGTTTTTGAAATGTAAACACCAATCGTGAGGAACTGCCCCTGCTTGCGCTCAATGTTCAGGAATGCATAGGCATACTGAATATATTCTTTGTTGAGCGGAATTCCTTCCACGCGCCTTTCATCCTTGCCGATTCCTTCGGTGCCGGGCTTCCACATATCGCGCCTCGGAATGATGATGAGCTGCATCAAATCACCGATGATAGATTTTCCGAGTCCGTTTCCGCCTGTGAAGTCGGTCCTCACCGCGTGAAAAAGATATTCGGAGTTGTAATGTTGCCTCACACCCACGGTGCCGAGGGAATAAATTCTTGGGAATGTTGTTGCCATAGTTTTTATTGGTTTGTCATTCTGAGCGTAGCGAAGAATCTATAGATGCTTCACTTCGTTCAGCATGACAAAGAGATTATGATGGTAAATTATTGTCTAAATATTCAGTTAAGAGTTCCACATTATTTATTTCCGTCTGATAAAGTTTTGCAATGCGGTCAATGCTCGGCATAATTTCAAAATGCAGTTCTTCATAGCTGATCCAGCGTATCCAGCCCATGCGCTCGCAGGTTTGCAGGGTGCGTTCAATTTTTCTGCGCACATCTTCTTTTTCCTGTGGAGTGAAGTTTCGCTTATTTTCCCCGAACAAAAGTTTCTGCCATAGGTCTTTGTTCTCGCCTTCTTCAGTGATGTAAAGCAGTTCATCCCATTTCACTTCTTTGTTCTCAAAGAATTTTTCTTTGTAAAGATTCAGAAGGAGAATTGCGAAGATCACAAGGCGGTCATCCAATGCATAGGTTCTGTCATAGCCGAATTTGCCTTTGTTGCCGTCTTCCGGAAAATCCAAAAAGAAATATGCCTCGCGGTCGTTGAATTCTTTTTTCAGAACCATGCCGAGCAGTTCAAGATAATAGCGCGAAAGACCCTTCTCGAAATAATCATTCACGAAATCCCACAACTTGAAATCATTTCCGAAGTTCTGAATATGCTTTCCGCTTCTCAAAGCGAAATCCGTATCGGCAAAATGTTTACGGGCTCGCTCCGTATTCAGGAATTCATAGTTGTAATTGTATTCGTAGTTGTCTGTCTGTGTTTGTTGTTCCATATATTTTTTATTCAATAGATTCTGTTTGATTGGGTTTTATTTTAAGTTTCCAAAGAGCAACATTTGAACTCAAAGGCATGATAAGCGTCTTGTCAATTTCCAGCTGCACATCATCTCTGTTTTTATATTCGTCAATAATTCCGAAGCAGACATCTATTGGCACTTCTAGATTATCTTCTTTGCTCACGATCTTATCCATCCACTGCTCAAATATCACTTCACGCCCGAGTTCAATTTCTCCTCGGATGTTGTCCATCCATTTGATGGTGTTCTCCTGTCGTGCAAGTTGTTTTATTTTATCTTCTTCCGATAATCTTTTGAACTCTTCGTCTTCCTGATAGAACGGAGATTCCATTTTGTGATACTCCGCAAAATCAATAATGGGAGGGAAGTAAAATCTATCGCGGTGATAAACAATTTCTTTTTTCACAACACTGGTTGGAAGAACTATTTTTTTATCCTGCTTGTTTGGAATATCAACAGTTTTACTTCCTTTCAAAAGCAAGAGGAGGAATTTTTCGATCCGTAATTTATACTGCTGTTTGTAGCGCAGATTATCATAGAGAGATTTTAAGCGCGTACGTGCCTGCTGAATTTTATCATTGATGGACAAAACACGGTTATCAATATTTTCAAAGAAGGAAATTACTTCGTTGTAAATTCTGTCGTACTGTTCCCAGTCCTCGCGCTTGTCTTTGAAATTAGGTTCTGAGTTTTTTAATTTATCAATGATATTCTGTTTAAAGTTGAGAGCGCTTGTAATTCCTTCGGTTTGTTTTCCGAGTTGCTCAAAGATGATAAGGAACTGCGTGATCATCTCTTTCGGATTATCCACATTTGGTTTCAGTAATACTCTCAACTCAGAAACTTTTTTGTCAACGAATCTTTGGAGATTATCTGTGTGTGCGTGAATGAATTTCTTGGATGAACTGTAATGGTGCGCGAACCAGTAATTCAGTTTATCAATGCTCGTCACATCATCATCCTGAACGGGAAGTGTGCGTTTGAAAGTATGAACGAGTTCAAGATTTTCGTAGTTGGGAGAAACTTCGTTCAGCAAAAGTTTTGTGAAGTCCTTTGCGAAAACGGTGAGTTCATAGCGGTATTCTTCTCCGAGTTTGAGCGTGGTGTAAAAATGCTGGCTGAGGCGTTTGGAAATATTTTCCTTCTGGATGCCGCGCTCCCGTTTCAGCATAACAGTAACCTCATCCACCGAGTCTTCAAAATCCTTCTGCGAAAAAATATCATCTATTTCTTTGTTCTCGATCTTTGCCTGGAGATTGAGAAGAAGAAAAATAGTTTCCACATCCCGAGGAATGAGATACTCAAAACTTCTCGCGATAGTTTCGAAGAGTTCTTCTCTCTTGTTTAGTGGTTCATTCATAATTTTTATTTCAACGAAGTACGAATCGGTACGAACCTACGAACTACGAATAGGCGTTCTTGGTATTTCGTAGGTTCGTATGATGTTGTTCGTACTTCGTTGCAATCCATTTTAATTCTTGGTTATTTTATATTTCTACATTTCCTTTAAACACAAAAGCCGCAGGACCTTCCAGCCAAATATCGCTGAACGAGTTACCTTTTCCTCTGCGAAAACGCACGGTTAATTCACCGCCCAATGTTAATATCTTACAGCTGTTTTCTGCAGTGGAAATTCCCTTCACGGAAGAGGCTAACGCGGAGGCAGTTACGCCTGTTCCGCAGGAAAGGGTTTCCTCTTCCACACCGCGCTCGTAGGTGCGCACAAAAATTTCTTTTCCATTCTTCTCCGCGAAGTTCACATTCACTCCTTCCTTGCTGAACCGCTCACTGTAACGGATTCTTTTTGCTTCGGAAATTATTTCTGCACTCTTAACTCCTTCAGTAAATCTTACATAGTGAGGAGAGCCGGTATTCAACAGCCACCCCTCTCTATCTCTCCCCAAAGGGGAGAGGGTTGAATTATGAAGCAGTTCAACATTTTTCACATCCTTCATTTTTATACTAACAAAAGTGGGAGATTTAGAAGGGGTGATTTTTGCAGTATGAAATCCGTCTGTTGCAATAAAAGTTATTTCAGATTTTTTAATTACTCCCAAATCTTTCGCGAATGCCACAATGCAACGGCTTCCGTTTCCACAGAAGGAACTTTCGTTTCCATCTGAGTTGTAATAAATCATTTCAAAGTCAAAACCTTTTTTGTTTTTAAGAAGCATTAATCCATCAGCGCCAACACCAAATCTCCTATGACATAAATGTGCAATCTGTTTCGTGTTCAGTTTTATTTTCTGCGCGCGATTGTCAATGATAATGAAATCATTTCCCGTGCCGTGATATTTATAAAAAACCAGATTCATACAGATTAAGATGGATTCAAACGGATTATTTTAATTTAGAAGTTATTGTTACATCAGTTACTTTTTCAAATTGTTTGAAATCGTCAGTGAAATACAGTTTGTAATAATTCTGATTGTGCTTCATGAAAATAGCATCATCGAGGTGAAATAGTTTTATGGTTTCATCCGGATTAATTCCAAACAGCACCACCTTATTCTTTGTCATTTTGTATCCTTTGTAATTGATAGGCGATTGCCAGAATTCTACTTTGAGTGATGAACTCGTCTTGTTATTTTTTATTCCGCTTACTTTTTCCAGAAGGGAATCAGGCAGATTTTTTTCTTCATTCTGCAAATTCACAACTTGAAAATTCTTAGAGTCAAGCAATTCATCTTTTCGAACGATAAAATTTTCAAAAGTATTTTGTTCCTGAACAATAGTTGAAGAATCTTTGAGGAGAGAATCCGCCTCAGCCATCACTTTTCTGATAGGAACTTCACGTGAATATTTTTTTGCAAGCAACTCTGCCGATGACATATTATTTTTCGAAGAATCTTTTTTGCCGATGTATTTTTTTATATCCGATTTATCTTTTTTCTCTTCCGTATTCACCTGCTGAACAATCACCGTATCTCTTGATGAACTGAAAAGATTTGCTTTTTTCAGAATATCATCCATCTTGAAAATAAAAAACCCAGCCCCTGCAAGCAATCCTAAAACGAGTCCCAGCAGGAACAATAATGACTTATTTGAAGCCGACATTTTGACAATACTTTACTCCTGAAATTTTATAGCAAATCAGAACTGTCGCAAAAATATTCAATTAGGTACCTTTTTTCAAGAGTTTTTAACAAGTGTTAGTAATTGGATTATGGCGGATTTCCTTCTTCGTATGTTAAAAAATGTTAAAACTCTTGCACAAATAAAACATTGGCGGGATATTTGCATTATCAATGCAAAACCAAAAACTAAAATTCTAAAAACATATAACTATGAAACGCTTAACATCCATCTTCTTCGTAGCACTGCTTGGCGGAACCGTTGCGCTTACCGTTGATCATTTCGTAAATAAAAATCAAAATACTATTCAGGCAAATCTTCCGAACAATTATCCCGTGAAGTTTGCCAGTTTCAATGGAATGACTCCTGAATCAAATATTGATTTTGTGAAAGCGTCTGAGATTTCTCTTCCTGCCGTTGTGCATGTGAAAACGGAATCTGCTCCTCAGCAAAATCAATTCTATTATTATGATCCGTTTCAGGGTTTCGGTTGGAATGCGCCTCAGCAACATCAAAAACCACAGATGGGTTCTGGCTCGGGAGTGATAATTTCTGGCGATGGATACATCGTCACAAACAACCATGTGATTGATGACGCGCAAAAAGTTGAAGTGACTTTATATGACCACAGAACTTATTCAGCGAAAGTAATCGGTAAAGATCCTTCTACGGATATTGCACTTTTGAAAATCGAAGAAAAGAATCTTCCATACTTAATATATGGTAACTCAGACAATGTGAAAGTAGGCGAGTGGGTGCTCGCGGTTGGAAATCCTTTTAACCTGACTTCCACAGTTACTGCAGGAATCGTAAGTGCAAAAGCCCGGAATATTAATATGCTGGAAGGTAATTCTGACCAAAATAATTTTCCTGTTGAATCCTATATTCAAACAGACGCAGCCGTTAACCCAGGGAACAGCGGTGGCGCTCTGGTAAATACACAAGGTCAGCTTATAGGAATTAATTCAGCGATTGCTTCAAACACAGGTTCTTATACCGGATATTCATTTGCAGTTCCGGTTAATCTCGCAAAGAAAGTTGTAAATGATTTAATTGAGTTTGGAAAAGTACAGAGAGCATTTCTCGGAGTGAGTATAAGGGATATTGATTCAAAACTTATCGAGGAGAAAAAACTCATGAATACGAAAGGAGTTTACATCACTGGAGTTTCTAAAGACGGGGGCGCGAACGAAGCCGGAATTCAGGAAGGAGATCAGGTTCTCAAAATAGGAGATGTGATTGTTGAAAATGCTTCCGAATTACAAGAGCAGATAAGTCATTTTCGACCTGGAGATAAAGTTTCAGTAACCGTCAGCAGAGGTGGAGAAGAAAAAATTATCCCAGTGACTTTGAAAAGCAAGAGTGGAGATACAATGCTTGCGAAGAAAGAAACAAGCGAAGTGCTTTCGCTTCTCGGTGCAAACTTTGAATCGCTGTCTTCCGATGATATGAAACGATTGGGTTTAGATGGCGGAGTAAAAATAACTTCTCTTGAAGCAGGAAAACTTCGCAGTGCAGGCATCAAAGAGGGATTCATCATCACCAATATTGACAAAAAGAAAATTAATTCTCTTGATGATGTGAAACTTGCTCTTCAGAACAAGGAAGGCGGTGTGCTCATTGAAGGAATCTATACAAATGGAATGAAAGCGTACTATGCTTTTGGATTGTAATAAAATTATAAAAATCAATAATTTACATTAATTATAAGAATAGATAGTTATGTAAATGGTAGCGGGGAGATAATAAAATAGAATAAAAGGAGAAAAGGCGTAACTTTGTGCGCCTTTCTCCGTAATAAGAGCCAAATCTAACACACAAAGCCAATATGAGACAACTAAAGATTACCAAATCCATTACGAATCGTGAGAGTGCATCCCTTGATAAATATTTACAGGAAATCGGTCGGGAGGGGCTAATTACAGCAGAAGATGAAGTTGCTTTGGCTAAGAGAATCAGGGAGGACGACCAACAGGCGCTGGAAGCGCTAGTTCGTGCAAACCTTCGTTTCGTAGTATCAGTAGCAAAACAATATCAGAACCAGGGACTAAGTTTGCCCGACCTTATCAATGAGGGAAATCTTGGACTTATTAAAGCGGCAAGGCGTTTTGACGAAACCCGCGGATTCAAATTTATCTCTTATGCTGTATGGTGGATTCGCCAATCTATTCTTCAGGCATTGGCAGAACAATCCCGCATTGTTCGTTTGCCGTTGAATCAGGTTGGAGCTCTGAATAAAATGAATAAAACATTTTCAAAACTTGAGCAGGTTTATGAGCGTGAACCATCGGCAGAAGAAATTGCCAGAGAATTAGATATTCCGGAAGATAAAGTTACAGATACTCAGAGAGTTTCCGGGCGTCATGTTTCCATGGACGCACCGCTTCCTAATGCGGAAGAGAATTCACTGGCCGACTTGCTTGTAAACAAAGACGCTCCGCATGCAGACTTTTCACTTATTGCAGACTCTTTAAAAAGAGAAATTGACCGTTCTCTTTCCACGCTTACTGACAGGGAACGTGATGTAGTGCGCTTGTTTTTTGGATTAGGCGAACATCCTCACGGCTTAACGCTTGAGGAAATAGGCGCTAAGTTTGATCTCACCCGTGAGCGCGTAAGACAGATAAAAGAAAAAGCAATCCGCAGATTACGCCACAGTTCACGCAGTAAATTATTGAAGGCATATCTTGGGTAATAAGAATTTAGAGAAATTTTTAAGTCCTGATATTAAAAAATATCAGGACTTTTTTATTCGGTTTGAAACTATTAATAAATATTTATTCACATTGCGTTTTCGCAATTCATTCCCATAGAAAAAAAGACACATATTTGCATCCGAAAAAATTATAGTAACCCTAAAAAATATAAATTATGATTTCCGATACAATAACACTAAAGTCACCCGCTATGAAAAACGGCTATGAAAACGAACTCAATGACTGGATAAAACAAGAGAAAGCAGCCATCGAGTTAATTGGAATTATCGGTAACCTGTGGTTTGAAAAATCCATTGAGTTAATTCTATTTCATAATGAACTTATAGACAGAAGCAGCAGCGAATTACTGAATCTTCACCTCTACGCAAAAAACGTAGTGAAGCAGCCCATCACCATTCTTGATACTCTTCTTGTCGCGCGCGAAATTCAAAAGCTGGATTTATCTCCTTCAAGGATTGATATTGGAAAACTTTCTTCCGAATGGATTGAGGAAAAATCAAAATACGGAAATGATTCAGCAAAATTTATTTCTGATAAACTCAAAACATTTATTGGTAAAGATAAATTAGTTTTAAAGCCGAAAGATGTTGTACTCTATGGATTCGGGCGTATTGGCCGTCTTGCGGCAAGGGAATTAATTTCCCTCGCTGGTAAAGGCGAGCAGTTGCGGCTCAGAGCCATCGTTACAAGAAATTATTCCGATGCGGATTTGGTAAAGCGTGCGGACCTTCTAAGAACAGATTCAGTTCACGGTCCGTTTCCTGGAACAGTCGTTGAAGATTTTCAGAACAAAGCGCTCATTATTAACGGACATACTGTAAAAATGATTGCCGCTGAAAAACCTGAATCAGTTGACTATACAAGTTATGGGATTCACGATGCATTGCTGATTGACAATACAGGTATTGCTCGCGACAGGGCAGGATTGAGTAAACATCTTCTTGCAAAAGGAATTTCAAAAGTACTCCTCACTGCGCCAGGTAAGGGTGATATTCCGAATATTGTTTTCGGAGTGAATCAAGAGAAGTTTGATATTAAAAATGAAAAAATATTTTCTGCCGCTTCCTGCACTACCAACGCAATCATTCCTGTATTAAAAGTAATGGATGAAAAACTTGGCATTAAAAGCGGGCATATTGAAACTGTTCATTCTTATACTAATGATCAGAACCTGCTTGATAATTATCATAAGAAATATCGCAGAGGCCGTTCTGCCCCATTGAACATGGTGATTACGGAAACCGGTGCATCCAGCGCAGTTGCAAAAGTGTTGCCTGCATTGAAAGGAAAACTTACGGCTAATTCTGTTCGCGTTCCTACTCCAAATGTTTCTCTTGCTATCATGCATCTTGAAATCAGCAGAAAAATTTCAAAAGATGAAGTAAATGAAGTTATGCGCCATGCTGCTCTTCACAGCGAACTGGTCGAACAGATTCAATATAGTTATTCAAATGAATTGGTTTCGACAGATGTGATTGGAAATCCCTGCGCTGCTGTATTTGACAGTCAGGCAACTATTGTTTCAGAAGATGGAAGTCATATTGTGCTTTATGTTTGGTACGATAACGAATATGGTTATACCAAACAGGTTTTCCGTCTTGCGAAACTTCTTGCGGAAGTAATTCGTTTGCGCTATTACTAAAATTTGTATTAGGAAAATTGTATTATATTCGCACTCCAAAATTTAAAACAATGTCACAGATTTGCCAAATCACAGGAAAAAAAGTAATGGTTGGAAACAACGTTTCTCACGCCAACAATAAACGTAAACGCATATTTATTCCAAATCTTAAGTTGAAACGTTTCTTCATTCCTGAAGAAAATAAATGGATTACGTTGAAAGTATCTACAGCAGGAATGAAAACTATCAGTAAGAATGGTTTGTTCGCTTGCCTTAAAGTTGCAAGACAAAAAGGATTTATTAAAAAATAAAGAATCCATCCCTAAACCTCCCCCATGGGTGGGAATAAAAGTGAAAATGTTTTCTTATAAAGATACAACCCCGAAATACTTCGGGGTTTTTTTATTGCTTGTATTTGTCCCCCTCTTAGGGCGGGGGCAAGTGGGAGGCTCTTTATACGACAACGATTTACTTTCAAAAGAATTTCACTCAGGCAGAAGAGACGCATTACGAAAGTTAATGGACGACAGTTCAGTCGCTGTATTTTTTTCTTCCCCCATTAAGAATCGCTCTAACGATGTTGATTATGAATACCACCAGAACCCAAACTTTTATTACTTAACGGGATTGAAAGAGCCGGAAGCGTTGCTTCTTGTCTTTAAGACCGGAGTTCAATTTGATAATTTTTCAACAAACGAAATCCTTTTCCTTCAAGACAGAGATTTGAAATCAGAACGTTGGACAGGAAAATTACTTGGAACAGACGGAGCAAAAAATAATTTAGGCATTCAAAACGCTTTTGCTTCTTCTTCATTTTCTGATTTTAAGATTGACTTTTCAAAATACAAAAAAGTTTATTGTTTCGAGCAGAAGAAAGAAGATGAAGGCGATTTGATTATACAATTTTCCAAGAAACTTTCTTTCCAAAAATCAAATGCAGATACTTATGCTCTGAAGGAAATTATGGCGAAACTCCGTGAGATAAAAACAAAAGAAGAACTCGATTTAATGCGTAAAGCAATCAATTTCACCTGCGATGGAATCAAAGAAGCTATGAAAGCCATTGAGCCGGGCATGGCAGAGTATGATGCGGAAGCCATTGTTGAATATATTTTCAAAAGCAAAGGAGCCGAAGATGTTGGTTATCCATCCATCGTTGGAGGAGGAGAAAATTCCTGTATTCTTCACTATGAAACAAATCGAAAAAAACTTGTAGCGAAAGATATGCTGGTTTCTGATGTTGGAGCGGAATATCATGGCTATAGCGCGGATGTTACTCGAACATATCCTGTGAGTGGAAAATTTTCTGCTGAGCAAAAGTCAATTTACAATATCGTGCTCGAAGCGCAGACAGCGGGCATTGCCAAATGCAAGCCGGGAGAAGATTTTCGTGCGCCTCATAAAGAAGCCACCGCCATCATCCAGAAGAGATTGCTTGAGATAGGAGTTATTAAAGAACCAAATGAAGTGAGTAAGTATTTCTTTCACGGGACTTCACATTACCTTGGATTGGATGTTCACGATATAGGCATCTACGGAAAACTAAAACCTAATTCAGTCATCACAGTTGAGCCGGGCATTTACATTCCATTCGGGTCAGATTGCGATGAAAAATGGTGGGGCATCGGCATTCGTATTGAAGATGATGTGCTGATTACTGAAACCGAGCCCGAAGTATTATCCTCCTGTGTTCCAAAAACAATAGAGGAAATTGAAACCCTCATGAAGCAGGAGAGCTTGTTTAACCTCATGAAAAAGTGATTTTGCCAGTATCCCAAACTTAATTACCTTCGCACTCCTTAAAACGAAACACTATGGCAAAGAAAAGAGGCAACCGCATACAAGTTATTCTGGAATGCACCGAACATGCTGCAACCGGATTACCCGGAACATCCCGTTACATTACCGTTAAGAACAGGAAAAACGACCCCGAGCGCATGGAATTGAAAAAATATAATTCCATACTCAAGAAAATGACAGTTCATAAAGAAATTAAGTAATTGTAAAAACATAATACCATGGCAAAGAAAGTAGTTGCGACATTAAAAACCGGTAAAGGCAAGGACTTTACCCGCGTAATAAAAATGGTGAAATCTCCTAAATCAGGGGCATACACATTCAGGGAACAAGTTGTTCATTCATCGCACGTGCAGGATTTTTTTAAAGAAAAATAATTCAGATTATTTTATGCAGTGAATCCCGTCTTGAAATTTTCAGGACGGGATTTATTTGTGCGCCATCCATGTTCTTTTACTATAGGGTGCAAGTCCCGAACACACGTTGATAACGCGAAGTGTTAGCTGAAAGCAAGTGCAATGTTGCGAGGCATTGTGCGGAGGAAGCCGAAGGCAAAAGCAAGTGATAA
>JACRAM010000025.1 GCA_016213405.1 Bacteroidota bacterium | reverse complement strand
CTGCGCTGGATTAATTTAATTTGTTGTTGTCGCGTCATTCCATAAATGATAATCTGTCGAACCCCGCGATTGTTTTTGTATTGCTCCATTGTCGAATTACTGCGATGCTGTCCACGAAGATAGTTGAATTGCTGCTAACGTTTTGCAGGTTTGAGGAGTGGCGGAATTAGAATTACTTATTTGTCTGCTGAGAACAAAGGTAATAAAAGAAAATAAACTTTCTGTATTAGTGTCAACCGCCATTACTCAAACCTGCTGTTAACTACATCCGCACCCGTTATGCATTGCTGGAGGAATTGTCCAACGAGAGATACCGTGAAATAAATGCAAAGTTGTCGAGGCGGGAATTGTATTTGTCTTTTTAAAAAGTTGTCCGCTGTGAAAGATGTTTATTGTTGAGATGGTTTTGAAATTGCGAAGCAGAAAAGTTGTCCGGTTACAGAAAAACACAGCAAGGGCAAACTCTTTACGCAAACAATAACATGAATTTACCTTGAAGTAGTTTGCGGAATGTGTTTGACCTTGCGGATTTGGAAGATGGTATTACATTCCAAAGTGTCGGGATAGGAGAAAACGCTGTCGGGCAGGGATAGTACAATGTTTGCATACCTTATAATAATATTGTCATGGCAAATTATTAAAGTGGCAAGGCATTTCACGATAGTGTCATGGTCTATTACTATGTTGTCATGCCTTATCACAACATGGTCATGCCTCAGTACGATGTGGTCATGGCTCAGAATGATGTGGTCATCCCTCAGTACGATATTGTCATGCCTTAGTACAACATTGGGCAGCAAATCCTTTAAGATTTCAATGGTGTCTGCTGATTCCGTTTATTTTTTCTCTCTCGGACGAGTGAATTTTAACCCTGAAATCTGTCTGAATTCAGCAAGGGTAATGGTGCTTACTGATTTTACATACTTTTTTACTTCTGCCGCTAAATCTTTAATACCTGTTACCGGATTGTATAAAATATTGTTTCGGTTTTGCATTGCTGTCAGGTATGGAGTGGTTGCATTGATTACGGCTTGATTGGCTGCTTTCAACTGTGAAAGAAAAGTTGCGAGGGCGGTATTTTTCAAATCTATTTCGTTAGGCGCATACGCAGGAACGGAGGCAACAAGTGAAGTGAGTTTTGTGAAATGTTCTGTCAACTGATCATAGGATTTCTGCGAAGCGGAAATATGTTTTTCAATTTCCTTCTCTGTTGCGTCCGCAGGAGGAGGAGTGTCAACGATTTTATCTTTTCTCACTCCGCGAATTTTGCGGATGATTGTTTTTACATCTTCCACCTGCGCTTTTGTAATTCCCTGAATTGCATGAAAAGAATTTATGATTCGGGTAGAAAGTTTTTCCATGTCGGTAAAAATCTGCTGACGGTCATCTACCGATTTTGTGTAAGCGGGTTTTACATTGTCAAGCGTTGTCATAGTTGCGCTTCCGCTTGTGAATGCAGTTTGAAGATTCGGAATTTTGATGAGCGGGTTTGTGGGATTGTAGCGCGTTCCATAGCCCTGAAGGCGTGAAATCATTACATTGAGGTTGGCAACATTTTTTGCGTGACCTGTTTCGGTTTTTGATTTTTTCTTCTTTGCCATTTTCTTTTTGCCTGTTTATTGCAGGACTTATTGGTTGTTTTATTTTATTGTAACGGTTGAATTTATTTTTTATTGTGCATTGTTATAATTGTGCAAGGGTTGCAACTATTATGCCGAAAGAGAAAATCGCAAGAATTATTCAAAAAATAAAGAAATGCCGAATTAATAAGAGTGTTTTCTTTTGTAAGTTTGTGGAACTAAAAAATAAATCAATTATGTAAAATAGCGATAGACATATAAAAAATATTGCGTAAGCAAATTCTGGTTTCTGAAATCCGCTAGATTTTAAAATGCCACAAAGAATAAGCGAGCGCTCATGCAAAGGCGTGGGCGTAGTTTATTTGTGGTATGGGCTTCTAGCGGAGCCTCAGAGACAGTAGGCTACTAACCCACGCTGATTTTTTACAGGCGTGAAAAAATCTTGCATGAGAAACCGAGTAACTATATTATGGGAGGAAATAAATTTTTATTGTGAAGTGAATAAGGATTTAGAAGCAGAAGATTTATTGAGAAAGAGTGTCGGTGAAAAACCAGCGAATGAGAAAAAAATAAAAGAGAATGAAGCAAGGATTGAAAGATTGCTTGAAGCGATAATGCCGTGATGAAATTATTGGAGGATTATTTTCTTTATTTCAATTCCTTTTTCTGAAAATAGTTTTATGAAGTAGATTCCTTTGGGCTGGATTGATAAATCAATGGTTGATGTTTGATTGTTAATGGCTGATGTAACTATTTCTTCTCCGATTACATTTGTAATTTTAATTGAAGAAATTTTTTCTGTGGAGGTGATTGTGAAAATTCCTGTGGTGGGGTTGGGGTAAATGTTTATTTGAGAGGAAAAATTATTTTCATTTATTCCCGCAGTTGAATCACAATTTGCAACATAACTATTGCCTATGAGTTTGCCAATATTATTTACTGTATCAGCATTTATCGTAAAAAATGCTCCGCCTACATAAAGTTCATTGTTGAGGACTGCCATACAGTTTGGTGTTCCTGACTGCCATCCATTTGAAAGTTTAAAATCAGCTCCCGGATTACACCATCTTTTTCCATCCCAACGAGCCATGCGTGTAACAGGAATTGCTCCCGCATTATCAATCTGCCCGCATACATAAAGGTATCCCTGAAAATTTATTATGTCGTTTACATTTGCAGGCATTGTTCCACCCCCCACATCTGACCAGTTTACACCATCCCATGCGGCAATGTTATTACCGGGGTCTCCACCTGTTTTTTGAAAATATCCTCCAGCAAATAATGTATCATTCCAAACATAAAGTTTATTTACTCCAGTATTTAGTCCAGTAAAACCACCTCCCACCGTTTGCCAATTTGAACCATTGAACCGTGCTATATCCTTTAATCCATTCCCGCCATCAAAATTTCCTGCCACATACAGGTCTCCATGATAAAAAACAGCACTACTAATTGCTGAACCTCCCGTTGTAGTATCCAAGGGAGGAAAAGCAGTCCATGTCGTGCCATCAAACTTTGCGATTTTACTTGCGTTGATACCGCCAATAATTTCAAAATCGCCTAAAATATATAACTCATTATTATAGATGTAAAGACCGTCTACTGCGCCTTGTATAATATTGTGTAAGGCATCATAGGTTTGCGCATCTCCTATATTTATCCATGCGTTGCCATCCCATTTTGCAATACCCCATGCAGAAATACTTCCTGCATAAGCAAATGCACCTCCCGCATATATCTCATTCTTATATCTTGTAATTGCTAAGACATTATTGGGAGTGCCGATAGAAGGAAGGCAACTTGGATTATCTACGCCACAGCCTAAAGAATCCCAAAAGATTCCGTTCCATTGCGCAATGCCCATTACCCATTTACCGTTAGTGTCGCCCCAAAAACCTGTTTTTGAAAATCCCCCGCCTGCATATAAGGTATTGCTGATTGTATCTGCAAACAGTATTCGAGGGGGGTAATTAAAACCCCTGTCTAAAGCAGACCAGTTTTGAGAAAATGATATAGTACAACCAAAATAAATGAATGAAAAAAATATTTTATATCTATTTTTTTTCATTATTGTTTTATAAATTTACCGCTCAAGGTTGCATTACCGCTTAAAAGCCGGACAATATAAATTCCATCAGCAAAGTGAGTAATATCAATTTTAGTTTTTCTAAATCTGTTTGAAGTTGGTTTGCCGGAATAAATAATCTGCCCCAACGAATTTATAATTATAATGCTGGCATTTTTATCCAACTCTATTTTGCTTTCAATTGTAATTTCATTACTGCCCGGATTTGGATAGACAATGACATTCAGATTTTCGTTTTGAGAATTTGTTTCTTCAATACCGACAGTAGAAGGACAGGATAAACAGAAAGAGCCGATAAATCCGTCTCCATCAGAAGTAACAAACGGATCGCAATATCCAGTGCCTACATCACCGTTATAAGTTCCGTCATAATAATCTGAATTGCCTGTTAAATCAAAAAGAGGAAAATCGTTAAGTGCACTTGCAGTTTGTCCCACTACGATTAAACTTTTTCCAGACGCAGATATAGCAATGTTATCTCCTGCCTCCCTGCATGTTCCACCGAGATAAGTTGACCAGAATGCTTGGAAAGTAGTTTTATCCAAACCTGCAATGAAGGCATCTGACTGACCTCTTAAACTCCCGTAATTATAAAAATTAGATGAGTTAATAACCGGAAAAGTAGGATTGAACGTTTGCCCTGTAATATAAATGTTTCCGTTACCATCTGCTGCAATACCATAGCCATATTCGGTCATTGCGATAGCGTTGCCGCCTCCATAATAATCTGCAAACAAGGGCACCCCGCCATTGGTGAATTTCAGAACCATTGCATTAAAACCTCCGGTATTGCTTCCCTGAACGGCATTGAAAAGTGGCATGTCCGTGCTTGTTGTTGAGCCGATAATGTAAATATTACCGGAAGCGTCTATGTCAATATCTGTTACATCACCATCCGTGACATAATGACCTTCCCAATTACTGCCTCCGTACATGGTTGCCCAAAGTAATATTCCTGTGCTTCTAAATTTTGCAATGTGCTTATCAAAGCCACCGTTATTATTCTGGGTATAGGCTCCGCTACCGGGGTCACATAAAGGCATAACACCTGCTACAGGGCTGCATGAAAGAGTAGTATCACCTTTACTTTCTGTATGAGAGACTACAAAAAGGTTACCGCTTTTATCGGTTGCCATTGATGTAACATATTCTCTGGCTGAACCACCTAAATAAGTTGACCATACTAAATTAAAAGAAGCATCAAACTTTGCGAAAAAACCATCGTCCTGCCCACCGTTATAGGTAGTATCAACATACGCTCCTGGCGGCTGGCTCACAGGAAAAGGAAAATATTTCCCAGGGTAAAATAATGTATCCATAAAAGTTCGCCCCCCTATGAAAATATCGCCACCTGATGTAACATTCATTGCATACAAAGCATCATAGTCGGCTCCGCCAAAATAGGAAGCCCATAATTTTGTTTGTCCATTCGGGGTTAATTTTACAATAAAGCAATCTTCGCGGTTTGAAAAACCTCCGTTAAAACTCTGATAAGAAGGCGGTGAAGTAGATACGGGAAAATTCGCACTTTGAGTATTGCCCGCAAAATAAATATTCCCTGAACCGTCAATTTGAACTGTTGTTGCCCAATCATCATTACTTGCTCCGAAATAAGTTACGAAATCTCTACCACGATTTGTATTAAACTTGGCGACAAAAGCATCAAATGAACCTAAGTTAGTTCCTTGCATTGCTCCTAGAATAGGAAAATTAGGGCTGGAAGTACCGCCCGACCAATAAGCATTATCAGAGGCATCCATTTCTACACTGCCTTTAACCGGTTCTGTCATTGAACCACCAACATAAGTTGACCAAAAATTGCTGCTGGTAGTAGTAGTTGGCGCAATATGCCCCCTGTCAATTTGAATGAATAAAGGAAAGTTAGTTGGATAATTGCGAATGTCAAGTTTAACAGATGTTGGAGAAAGCTGTATAAACTCTGCCTGCCAAGGCATAGGAACAATATTTCCCGCAGGATTTATTTGATATGCGTGACCTGCTTCAAAAGAAATTTTTCCAAGCGTTGTTTGTATGTCAAGTCCTTTGTTTGCATTAACTGTTACTGAGTTTGCTCCTGCAAAATTCATTATAATGTTATCTGGATTTCCTCCAGGCTTTACAATAAAATAAAATTTTATTCCAACATCATTACTGTAATATTGCATATCAATATTCGGGTATACACTTTCAATAATAGTTCTGCTGTAACCTTTAACGTTAACTGCTCCAGTACGAACTTGCGGAAGAAAATAATTCACATAACCATTAATCTTTTCTGTTTTAAATGGAGGAGATAGGTTTGTATTCGCGCCAACCAATGACATATCCACTCTATGTGTGCTGTCCTGCGTAGATTTAATAGTATCTACTTTTGCAAAAACAAAAGAAACAGCAGTGTCTGTGTAATAGACTATCGGAGAGGAATTGCTTGAATAGTATTTAATATCATTGCGCGAATTTCCGTTCACATCTGCAATTTGTCCCTTATTTGTATAGTAAGAATGGCTGATAGAAACCGATTCTAATCCGAAGTCTTTTGGGATAATCACGTTCAAAGAACGAACGCACAAGGAAAATGTTATGCTGGATACTCCCCCGCACGCATTTGCGACAACAGTCGGAACACAAATCCCGCGCGATGTCATGCGCGATGCTTGTACATAATAAGTATTACCAACTGTTAAACCAGATGCATCAATAATAATTTCATTTGCACCACTTGCTTCTGCAAAAATTTCATCTTCTAAAACTTGAAGCGAACTGCAAGAGCCGGAATAAAGAATTAATTCATGAAGATGAGGTCCATTAATACCAAAAGTTGGTGCAGTAGTTCTTATCTGGGTATATTGACTTGTTGCAACAAATGAAAACCATATATCGCTGTTTGTAGTTGTAATAGTAGTTGGAGTGCAAGTTGCAGTTGGAGTTATCGGAATTGCATTGCTGCAATTATTTCCTGATTGAGCGTTTGCATTAAAAAAAATAATTAATGTGATTACGGAGAGTAGAAATTTTTTCATGGTAAAAAGTTTTTAGTAGGCGTTGATAGTTTAAAAAACTTTCTTCTCAGGAAGTAAAAGCAAATACTTGATAAATGTATGCTTTCAAATGTGATTATATTCATTTTTGTAAGATTTCTGTCGAAGATTATTGGGCATTCGTCTAAATTTTTTAGTGCAGGATTTTGATGGGCGGGTGCTTGCTCTTGGCGCACACAAAAACTATAAAGGAGAATACCGCTTGTGCGCCATGTGCAAGCAGCCCGCTGTGCAGGATTTTGTATTGAAAATTGCTGTCTGGGTAAAAACAGCGGTCAATGTTTGCAAAGTTGTCTGATGATGCGTTTTTTTGTGAGCGGTCTGGGTTGGAATAGCAGTCAACCGAGAAAATAACTGTCCCCCGCGCTACCTTATTGTATGTGTTTTTGAGATGCTGTCGGTAAACTGCGGAACTGTCCCCGAAGTGAGTAGCAGTTATGCGGTAAGTTTGAAAAGTTGTCTGACCGACTGCGGAAAAGTCTACGGAGAACTGTAGTTTGTATTTGTGCGGTTGTAGTTAACGCTTTGCGGGTTTCTGATGTTGCGGATTTAATTGTTCGTAACTGTCCCACCGCACAAAAGTAAATAAAAAGCAATGAACTACAAATTTGCTCGTCACCCGCAATAGCAGAAACCCGCTGTTGGCTGCTGCCCTTCTTTTTTTTTGTCGTAATGAAGTGTCTGTCTGCTGTGCAGTTTTTATTTTTTGTTTTTGTTTTTGTGTCGGGCATTTTTGAAAATTTATTTCTGTCGGTGCGTAGGATGGGCACGCTCTTTTGCACTTTGCCTATTCCCGTAAAAATAAAAAGAGGCAAAGTGCAAATGTGCGTGCCATTCGGGAAGGTGGTGTTTGGTGTTGTCTGTCCGATGATGAGAATATTTTAGAAAAGAGTTGCTGTCAGCCGAAAGATGCCGTTAAAAGTTGTCAGAGTTTGCGAAATAGTCGGAATAAGAGATGCTGTCGCCCGAAAGTTGTTGTTGAAAGTGCTGTCCAGATGCGGAATAGTCGGGAAAGGGTTGTCAATAGTCCAGTCAGTCCCTGCGAAAGTGCTGTCCAGATGTTCAATAGTCGGGAAAAGATTGTCAATAGTGCAGTCAGTCCCCGCAAAAGTTCGGTCAAGATGCGCTATAGTTGAGCAAAGATGTTCAATAGTAGAGCCAAGATGGGCAAAAGTAGAGTCAAGATATGACAAAGTAAGGTCAAGATATGCTATAGTGTCGCCAAGATATGACAAAGTTTCCCAAAGATATGACAAAGTTTCCTCAAGATATGCTATAGTGTCAACGAGATTGGCAAAAGTAAGGGCAAGAAGGGGTAAAGTCGTGTTTTTTCGCTTAAAAGTCTGTTTTGCCTTTGTTACGAAAGATTTTGGGGCGACTAAAAAACGAATTCAAAAATTTAGCGATTATTAAGAATGTCTGTTTTGTAGAAACACGCAATGACCGAAAAGCAAACCAAACAAACGCCAACATCAGTATCAGTCCTATAAGCGAAAAGCCAGTAATGAGGTCTTTCTTTAAGTCCTTTTTTTCTTGTTCGGCTTTAGCCGCTGCTTCTTTTTTCTCAAACTCATAATTCAGTTCCCTTCTGGTGATTTCTTTGTTTTGATTTACATTCAAAAGTGTATCCTTTGCTGCTGATGCTATTTTATAATGCTCTAATGCTTTTTTGTAATTGCCAATATCGGTATAAAGGTCGCTGAGGTTTTCGCTGAGGTTTTGTATTTGAGGAAAAGAGCCAATTTCATTAGCAATAGTTATTGCTTTGAGATAAAATTTTTCTGCCTCTGAATATTTTTTTATGGAATAATAGGTATAACCGATGTTATTATTATGTCGTGCAATTCCGTTTTTATTCCCAATATCCTCATCTATTTTCAATGCTTTGAAATAATAGTCAAGGGCTTTGGAATAATTTTTTTGTTCATCATAGATAGTTCCGAGATTTCCGAATACTGTTGCAACATAACTTTTATTTCCTAAATCTTCACTCATTTTTAATGCCTTGAAATTATAATCAAGTGCTTTTGAATAATCACCTTGAACTTTATACACCTCAGCGATATTCATAATAGTTGCCGTAATTCCAGTATTATCTTTGATGTCTTCTTTTATTTTTAACGCTTTGAAATAATAATCAAGGGCTTTTCGATAATCTTTTTGATAAAAGAAGACAAGTCCAATATTGCCGAGTTGTATTGCAATTCTATTTTCATCCTTTGTTTCTTCTCCTATTTTTAATGCCTTGAAATAATATTCAAGTGTTTTAGGATAATCTCCTTGCTGAGCATAAACATTTCCAATGTTTCCATAGGTTGCTGCTTTTTTATTCTTGTATTTTTCTTTTCGTTTTATTGTTTCTTCATTGCTGTATTTACCAGATTGGGGCGTTATTGAATTTTCTAACTGTTCCCATACATCAAGTGCCTTTTGAAAAAATTGTAAAGCAAGAAAATACTCTCCTTTGTCAGTATGAAAGGTTGCAATTTGATGATAGCATTGCCCAATAGATGTTTGCATTGCTTCCTTTATTTCAGAATTGTCCCATTTCTTTTCACTTTCATTTAAAATGTTAATGGCAAGTTGAAGGGCTTGCTTGGATAAAATCATTGCTGTATCGGGATTGCTGTAACTGATTTCCCAAGCAAGTTCGTTGAGATGTTCTATTTTGTTTGTATCTGGTTTGTCGGTTTTAAGAAGTGAAAGCAATGAATCAATTTTGCTCTGCTGTGAGAAAGAGAAGTTGGTAATTAATACAAAACAAAAAGTGAGAAGATAATTAGTCATTTCGTTAAAATATTGTCGCTAAAATACGCTTTTCCTTTTTGTGCTTGTTTGCGGGCGGGAAGATTTGGCTCTTTGCCTTTTGCCCATTCCGCTAAAAAATAAAAAAGGGCAAAAGGCAATGTGCCAAATGTGCGTGAGCAAATAAATTTTCAAAAATGCGAAGCGTGGGTTTTTGTTTTCTTTTTTGTCTGCTGTCAAGTTACTGCGAGATTGTCAGCCGTTGCAAAACTGTCCCCCGCTTTTTTGTTTTTAAATGCTCAAAAGTGTCAAGTTGCTACGCCACTGTCTACGGAGCGAAAAGGGTTGCAGCCAACGTTTTGCAGGTTGGAGAAGTGGCGGTGTTCGGAGCACTTCACTGTCCCACAGCACAAAGATAATTAAAAGCAGAAAACATTTTTTCTAAATGTCAACCGCCATTTCTCCAACCTGCTGTTAGCAGCAGTTTTCTTTGT
>JACRAM010000024.1 GCA_016213405.1 Bacteroidota bacterium | reverse complement strand
AATTTAATTTGTTGTTGTCGCGTCATTCCATAAATGATAATCTGTCGAACCCCGCGATTGTTTTTCTTTTGCTCCATTGTCGAAACGTTAAAGCGCAATTGTCCAACGAAAAATTGTCCGGTGGTTGAATTGCTGCTAACGTTCCGCGGGCGTGCGAAGTGCGGGATTAAAAAACACTTCGCTGTCCGCGAGAACAAATATAATTAAATACTGAAAACATTTTTTCAAAAAGTAAACCCGCATTGCGCACGCCCGCTGTTAACTGCTGGCGTTATTATTTTCTTGTCTTTTGTTGTCGAGGAATTGTCGAGCAAGAGATGGTTCGACTTCGCTCACCACAGGCTTTTTTGTCCGGTGAGAAACTTATTTGTCTACGAAGCCGGTTGGTTTTTTTATAAACTGTCGAGATGTGCGCGACTGTCAAACGTGAAAACTGCTGTCTGCCCGATTGCAGAGAAGGTAAGAAAATGGGAAGCTCTTGCCGCACACAAAACTATAAAGGCAGCATACCTTTTGTGCGGCATGTGCTTGCCATTTTGTGTTTGCAGGAATCTTTTACTTATTATCTGTGCGAGAGTGTGTGATGCGGAGAAACTATGCCCTAAATCCCTAAAGGGACTTAAAAAAACTGTCATTTTAGTAGTTGGTTTGGTGTCTTTAGTAGTGGATTTCGCATCTTTAGTAATAGGTTTCGTGTCTTTAGTAATGGATTTCGCATTGGTAGTAGCGGATTTCGTGTCTTTAGTAATGGATTTCGCATCGGTAGTAGCAGGTTTCGCATCGGTAGTAATGGATTTCGCATTATACTATTTCATCAAAATAAAGGTAAATATGCCCTTCGGCTCGTTCGGAGTGGGAAAATCAGGAATATATGAGGGTTTTGATTTAGTGGCACACTGTTTGCTATCGTTAAACCAACTAAAACTTAAATAAGATGAAACCAGAAAAACAAAATTACAATTGCTCTCAGCAGGATTTGTACAGTGTGCTGAATACTTTGTGGGATAATTACGCTGAGGACTTGGCGGATTTTTCCGCTTACAAGGCGAGTTATACTTCTGCAAAAGGCGCGGCAGCAAAAGCAGCGATTAAGGCAGCGCAGAAATTGCCTGATGATCAGGCGCGGGGTGCGGAGGCGGAGCAGTTACGGATAGATGTGGCGGATGCGGCTGATGTGGTGATAGGAAATTTTTTGCAGACGAAGGGGTATATCAACGGTGTGATTGCGGAGAAGAAGCGGAAGGCGAATTATGAAAAGGCGGGACAAAAATATTACCGCAGGGCTACGGAGGATGATTGGGAAAGTGTGAGCGGAATGGGCGTGAGTTTGAATAAGTATATTACGGATAATCTGACGCTGCTGCAGGATGGCGGCAATAATATGCCTGCGGGATTTGAGGTGACGGTGGATGGGAATGTGGCTGCGTTTGAATTGGTGTATGGGAAATTTAAAAGCGCGAGCGAAACGGGGATTGCCACTGCCGCAAAAATAAAAGCGAATAATGCCTGCAATGTTACCGCGAGTGAAATGGACGAGGATGCGGGAGTGATATACAGAAAAAAACCTGAGTATGCGGAGCGTTATATTTTTGACCGCATACTTGCTATGGTTAATCCGAAGGTGGCGGGAATGAAGGGTACGATTTTGCATGGTAATACGAATGCGGGTGTTGCGGGAGCGGATATAAAAATGCAAGCGGAGAATAAGGAGGCGCTCCATGTTGTGAGCGATGAGGAGGGCAACTATGAACAGACAGGGATACCTTCGGATACTTACGCGTGTACGATTTCGAAAGAGCCGGAGTTTGTTCCGTTTACGGAAATTATTGTGATTAAGCCGGGGACGGTGAGCAATAGGGATTTTCCGTTGCAGCCGAAGTGAACAGCAGTAGGCAATAAGCAGTTGGCAGTTGGCAAAGAAAAGAAAAGGCGGGATGTTTTGTTCCGCCTTTTTGTTATAAATGCATTCACGAAAATTATTTTTTCTTTCTGAATCCCTTTGGCAGAAAACTATATCCGATACCAACCTCTGGAATGAAAATAATTAAACTGCCAAGAGTAGAAGCTTTATGGTTTTTTATTTCCAATATTGGTAGCGTCCATCCTGCCTGAATAAAAAGTCCGCCTGTTGGTTTTTGATAGCGGTAACCGAAAAATAAGAAAGTATCGAAAATATTTATGTTTACAGTTTCTAAAGAAGTATTGGAATTTGGATATTCATACATATTGACATACAACTCTCCTATACCTATTTGAAAATGATGTTTGGCTCTTCCCCAAAAGGCATTTAAACCAACGGGAAAGAGATACATAAAAGCTTGTTTACCTTTATGTTGATTGGCAGTAAAAAGAGAAAAACCTGCTCTTATACTTAATTTTAAGGACCGCTTAACATATATTATTTTATCATAATTAGGTGCTATAAGCGAATACCCGCCTCCCTCAACAAAGAATGTGTTTGATTTTTTCCAAAGCGTGCTATCTGACCATTCCTTTTTATTTACAACTTGTTGGGCTTGCAAGAAAAAAGACAGAACGATAAAACATAGAAATAAAAAATAATGTTTCATAATATTAAAAAGTATATCCTAAACCTGCTCCTGCAAAATAGGGAATAAACCAATCATCTTTTATAACATATAGGGGTGTCCATCCTGCTCGTATCATTAATCCACCTTCCGGTTTTTGATAGCGATAGCCAACAAATCCAGTAATTATCCATTGAACACCCCTCACTACTTTTGTCCCATCCCCATAATACCCCCAAGATATTGTACCACCCACACTTACTTCAAAATGATGTTTTTTATTTGCAGTGTTCCATCTGTTGAATGCGAGGGGAAAAGTCATACCAAGTCCTTTTTTATTTGTATCCACTTGGTTGTATAGAGCAGAAGCGCCTATTCTAATACTATAAACTGATTTATCAGTAACAAAAAGGATTTTATCATAATTAATGGAATAATAAGATACTCCTGCACCAAACCCTTCAACAAAAAGTGTATGAGTAGCAATAATACTCTGCTGGGAGTGGGTATAAAAACTGTTTAAAAGGAAGCCAGCAATAATAATGTAGCGCATTCAAGTTCTTCTTATACAAAATCATTCTATTACGGAGGACAATCGTTTGTAAGAAGAAGCGGACCTAAAGGATAATCTGTTCCATTATATGTTACTTTATGGTTAGATGAAATGGAGTTTTGTTTGAGAAATATTCTATTAGAAAGAGCAGTACCCCAATTAGTAATATCAACCTCTGCTTTATTATCATTATAATGTGAATCAGAAAGATTACAACAATTTGCCACTGCTGTTGCGTCACATTCTTGGTGCCAGTTTTTATTTTGTGATGTGGAGGAAAAAATTGATCCGCCCATAGTTACATATATATAATCTACTTTTTTATCAAACCAAAGACCACCTGTCTTTTTATAATTGTTTGTTTTCGCTTTTACATAATGGTCAACCCATAGATTTCTTATAACGAGTTTTGCCTTGGCTTTTCTATTTGTGGCATAGTTGTTCCAAACTTCTTTGTCTTTGTCACTTTTGTCGCAACATTCCGCTGAATCAGGGTCAACTACTGAGATATTTTTGCATGAAGTTTGAACGCATGGAGGATTACCAGCGTCTGTTATTGTCAAGCAAACAGTATAGGTGCCTTGTGCAGAATATAAATGAGATGGGTTCTGTTGGCTTGATGTTGTAGAACCATCTCCAAAATCCCATGAGTATGATATTGGATGATTACTGCTTGTTGAGTAGTCTGTAAAACTAACTGCTAAAAAATTCTTAGTGGAAGACCAATTTACATTACATGAAAACAGATACAAAGTTTTTGAAAATGATGTGTTATTAGATAATCCATCTGTTACTGTAAGTGTAATCACCTTATTTCCTGCACTTGCGTATGTATGCGTAGGATTAACTTGATAACTTCCAAATCCGTCCCCAAAATCCCAATAATACGATAAGAGTGCAGGACCAGAAGAGAAGTTTATGAAGGAGGCATTCAAAGCATTTGCATTTGCAGCAAAATCAGCAATGGTAAATTGTTTTAGATTGGCATTAGAAACAATCGTGTTCTCTACTCGAATATTCGCAGGTATGATTGTGGGCATTTGTGAAATAGGAATCCCGTTGGAAGGTTCAGTTACAGGGGGCGTAAAGCGTGGAACTTGCCCTGTTTGCCTTATTTGTTTTAATGTATTAAAACTTCCATCAGTAATTAATACGAGTGTTGAATCATTCAGATATTTTGCTATGGTACTTCCAACTTTTACCTCAAGCCGAGGATTGAAGAACGCTCTTCTAAACTCATCTTCAACAAAATGATGATTATCAGGGTCAGCAGGATTTTCAGGATCGCCACCGTTTTTTAAGAATGTGGTTTCTTTTTCTTCCAAGTCCTTTCTTAAAGAGCGAAACTTTAAAAGTTGTTCAAACCGATCTAAAACAGGATTGGGAATTACAAAAACAGAATTAGCAGCATTCATCACTTCATTTTTAGTACCTGCGGGTAATGAACTTTGTGAGATTGCATTATCAACTTTATCAGTAAACGGGACATTGGCTTTAAGTACATCTTTTTTATGCCCGGGAGGTAAACTGCTGTTGATAGTCGTTATTAATACTGTATCCGATAGAGGCGAAGAAGCAATAAGTTGATTTTTAATTTGCCCGGGAGGCGTGTTTGAATTTATTAAGGTAAGTAATGCTTGTGTATTTCCATTGTCTCCAGTAACCGCACGGACTTGATGCATTAAACTATCCATTACAGAAGCATAGGCAACTTCATTCACAAACTCAAGCATATCAAGTTTACTATTCAAAGTTACTCCACCATATCCGGGAGGGAAATTTCCTTGTGCATACTTTATCGTAGCAAAATCAAAAAAGGTTCCTGTGCCCAAACTGAATCCTGTTACAAAAACATTTCCGCTGGTATCAACAGCCACTGCAGTGGCTCTATCGGTGCTGTTGGCAGTTCCGTTAAATCTCTGCACCCATTCTAATTTTCCTTGTGTAGCATATTTTATGGTGGTGTAGTCCAACGAAGTTCCTGCTCCAGTACTTCCGCCTGTAACATACACATTGTTGTTTTTATCCAATGCAATGGAAAAAGCGGCATCGGGAGCATGGGCAGGACCATCAAATCGCTGAGCCCATCTTAGAATTCCGTTCGTAGTGTATTTTATAGTTGCATAATCAAAGCCGGTTCCTGCTCCAACGCTCGCACCCGTTACATACACATTTCCTGCAGGGTCAACGACAATGTCCGTGGCAAAATCAGTTGAGTTCCCGGGTCCATTATAATGCTGTATCCATTGTTCAGCGCCCGAAGAATTATATTTTACCGTGGCAAAATCATGACCTAAATTAAATAACGTAAAATTTGTTCCGGTAACATACACATTGTCATTTCCATCCACAGCAATGGCATGAGCAACATCATTGCTGTCAAGTCCATCATTATGACGAGCCACCCAAAGTTGATTTCCGGCAGGACTATATTTAATTGTTGCGAAATCAAAACGGGTGCCTATGCCTGTGCTGAATCCTGTAACAATCACATTCCCTTTTGAGTCAACAGCCAAATCATTTGCCATGTCCCTTGTTCCGGCAGGCCCGTTATAGTATTTCGCCCACTGCTGAATCCCTGCATTATTATATTTCACAGTAGCATAATCATTCAAAGAGAAATTTGTTCCGGTGCATCCCGTTACATAAACATTTCCGGAAACATCAATCCCAATGGCCGAAACACTTTCGTTTTGATTATTCCGGTCAAACCGTGCCACCCATAATTCATTTCCCAGAGAATCATATTTCACAGTAGCGTAATCTATTCCCATAGTGCTTCCACCAAAACTGTTTCCTGTTACATACGCATTTCCGTTTGCATCCACTGCTATTGCTTTTGCCTGGTCAGCGCCATTGCCGGGACCATTGTAAGTTCTCATCCATTTTAGTTCACCACGCGGAGAATATTTTATAGTAATGAAATCAGCGCCCGATGCATTAGAAGTAGTAAATCCTGTAACGTAAATATTACCTTTTACATCAATTGCGTTTGCAACATCAGACAAAGAATCTGGTCCATTAAATCGCTGCACCCATTCCTGAAATACTTGCGCCTTTAATGAAATGAATGAAAACAATATGGCGACTATTGTAAAATATTTTTTCATGGTAGTTATTGATTTGAGTTGATTATGAATTTTCCGCTTGCAGTTTTTTCTTCTCCGTTCTCATTATATATCTTTATTCTGTATAAATAAAATCCATCAGATAAATTATTATTATCGAATAAGAATGAAAGGGTTTGAACGGGCATTGATTTTACCATTCTTCCAAATACATCATATATTTCAAATATTGCTTTATGAACATCTTCATCTGTATTGATAATAAAATTCGCTGTAGTATTAAATGGATTAGGTAAAATAGTTACTTGAATTTCATTTTCAGCAATCAAATTCTCCATGCTTTCCTCATACGCGTCCTTATTTAATACCAAAGTGGAAGTTCCTCCGTCAGAAGTTTTCTCTGTGCTCTCAATGAAATCAATTTCATCAGGCACAGTATTGCTTTCAGTTGCGCTGCTTCGCTCAATTGTAAACGTTCCCGCAGATGTACTGTAAGATTTTATCTGTACAGGATTTGCCACATCTGCAGTTCGGTTGCTTTGTGCAAGAGAAAGTAGTGGGGATAAAATTAAAGGTAGAAAAAATGTTTTCATGAAATATATGATTATGAATGAGAGGGTAAAGGTATTGTTTTGTAATTAATGAACAAATTATTATAAGGAAATCTTTTTGCAGGTGTTTTTCGTGTTTCTGGAGCAAAAGTAAATGTGGTTTATATCATTGACAAAAATAAAAAAGTCATAAACCTCTTTTGCTTTTGCGTAGCTATATCAATGATTGCAGAAATTGTCCTGCGGGTGATGTCTGCTGTCTGGTTAAAAGCAGCGAAGAAGAGTTGCGAAATTGTCTGACGATGCGCTTGTGTTTTTATGCTGTCACGGTTGGAGAAGTGGTCAACCGAGAAAGTAATTGTCCCGCGCTTACCTTATTATATGTGGTTTTGTCTGCTGTCAGTAAAGGAACAACTGTCGAACCGAAGAGTTGTCTGACGATGATTTTGTTGCTTATATTTTGCGCTGAAGGACTGTGTAAATGTCCAACGGCAGTGCGGAGCAACTGGAAATTACCCCCGCGCACTTGATTGTCTAACGTTGAAAAACTTTATTAAAATCGAGTAATTGTCTGCCGTGCAGATTTGGCTGGGCGCTTGCAGTTAACGTTCCTCAGGTTTGCGATGTGCGGGATTTTGGAATACAAAATTGTCTGCCATTACAAACATAAAACGAAGATACAAATTTTCAAACTTGAATGTCAGCCCGCATAGCGCAAACCTGATGTTGGCAGTTCGTTGCTTT
>JACRAM010000023.1 GCA_016213405.1 Bacteroidota bacterium | reverse complement strand
ACATTTTTACCGCAGAGTTCGCTGAGGTTTTACGCAGAGAACCGCTGAGAATACAAGATTGCATTTTCTCTGCGGCTCTCCGCGTGTTGTTTTCTCTGTGTTCTCTGCGGTTAATTGCTTTTCTGCGTAACATCAGTTAATCACTCACCTTACGCAAAAATGTTCAACCTGCCTGCGCAGGCAGGTATTCAATGTTCAATTCTCAATTCTCAAGTAAAAAAAACAGTGCAATTCATTGAACATTGAACATTGCGTATTGAATATTGAATATTTTTTTTTAAAATGACTTGTGCGTAACATCAGTCAGTAATTGATTTGGTATATTATGGTTTGTGAGGTTCACCCCGTAGGATAATCTGTCAGATAGCAGAATGAATTTTTAAAATAAATATCCAACGGGGTGAGATGATTTTGTAAATTTACTATCGCAAGCACCAAAAAATAATTATATGAATAAATTTAATAAAAATGTTTTGAAACATTTAGGACACTATGTATATGCTCTTATTGACCCCTTCGATAAAAAAATATTTTACGTTGGGAAAGCTTCTTCTAACAATAGAGCGTACGATCATCTTAAAGCAACAAATTCAGAATCCAAAAAGATAAAGAAAATTAAAGAAATCCGTTCTCGGAACAAACAACCAATTGTTGAGATAATCAGATACGGTCTTGCTTCCGAAAAAATAGCACTCGAAGTTGAAGCGTCAATTATTGATACGGTAGGAATAGAAAACCTAACAAATAGTGTTAGGGGGCATGGGATAGAGAAAGGAAGATTATCTGTTAATGAAATTGAAAGACTTTATGGCTCAAAGCCAATTTGTGTAAAAGACATCAAAGAAAAATACATGTATTTTTCTATTAATGAAACTTTTTCACCAACAAAAAATGAAACTCAATTATATGATTGTACAAGGCAATTTTGGTCAAACGTGTCAAAGGATACGCGCACTCAGAAAGCAGGTAAATTAGAATACCCAACTGCTTTAGCAATATATGATAGTGTGGTTATTAATGTTTACAAAATAGAAGCTTGGTTTCCAGCGGGAGCTACAATGTCATCACGCACAAATGAAAACACAAAGCGCAGATGGGAATTTGTTGGAAATCTTATACCGAATCATATATTACAAGGAAAGAAATTGGTAGATAATAATGAAAACAATTTACGATTAAATCAACAAGGTTACGGCTATATAAATTAAACAAATGATTTTTTGCTTCGCAATAAGCACAAAGACATTCCTTCGTGCCAATTATCTTCCCAACAAAAACACAGTCGGCTGTTTATCAAGGTTAGGTTGAAGACTCACTTTTTCACTGGGGTAGTTTGCTTGGGTTTTGTCTTGCCAGACTTTTTTTTCGGTACTGATTTAATATCTTTGGTTGGAGGATGGCATTTCTCACAGGGTTTTTTTTGGTAAACATCCCTTGCTTTCCATAATGGCACAGCTTCAAAATTCTTTGTATATAATTTGCATGCTCTGGTGTGATAATGGTTTCCGCTTTGATTAACATAAACAGTTTGTGAAAATATTTTGCTCAATGAAAATAAAAGGAATACAAAGAGTAACAATAAATATTTTTTCATAGGACATCTTTCCTAATTAAATTTCTCGCCACAAAAGCACAAAAGCACAAAATTTCACGAAAGTATTTGTGTGTATTCTTCGTGACTTGGTGTCTTAGTGGCAATTTTTTCATTTTACTTTGTTTTCATCCAATTAGGAAAAGATGTCTATACTATTCTTCAATTCTAATGGTGATAATATTGTTAATCCCAGACCCATACATTTCAGAAATTTTTCCCTGATTCATGGAGAGTTCGAGATAACCTGCGCTGTTGAAGAGCGCTGAAATTTCTCCCTTCGGCACATCACTGTAGGTTAGAGAAATGGAAGTGATTTCTTCTCCGGGAGGAAATTCAATTGCAAACTTTCTTCCTTTTACTGTTTCGTTAAAAAACGGGCGGGTAATATTCAACACCGCATTTCCGTATGAATCAATATAGGTTATCACTGCCTGAATAGTATTGTTCTCAAGCGTGGGCTTAAACAAATCAACCTTAGAAAAAACAGATTGCTCAGCGCCAAGAATCTCCAGCGTGCCACCGCGCGCAATGTGGCAGGCAGCTTTCACAAACACATCGCGCACAGGAAAGGTCAGCAGTTCGGTATCCTGCCGTAGGTTGCTCAGGTCAACAATTTTGTCAGGAACTTTTTCAAACAGGATGGAGAAAGCTCCGTTATCAGCGCCAATGAAATAATGACCATCGCAATACATGGCAAGATGTTTCTGTTCAGGAGATGATTCCGCATTCACTCCAAGAATATGAACAGTGCCTTTCGGAAAATTCGGATAAGCATTTTTCAAAATATAGGCAGCGTGATGAATGTTGAACGGAGGAACAAGATGAGTGATGTCAACAATGGTGGCTTCGGGCATTTGGGTAAGAATAGTTCCTTTCAGTGAGCCTACGTAGTGGTCGTTTATTCCAAGGTCAGTGGTGAGAGTGATGACAGGCATTGTTGAAATGTCAATAACTTATAAAGGAAAAAACGACAGAAATATTTATTTTCGCTTTACAAAAGTAAAAACAATAAACGAATCCAACTTTCTTGAACGAATTACTGATCCGAATCGAATCCGACAATCCTGTAGAATTCTATGGGATAAACGACCGAAACCTTTACTTAATAAAAAAACATTTTCCGAAACTTAAAATTGTCGCGCGCGGTGACACGTTGAAGGTTTTGGGTGAACAGGAAGAACTCGACCTCTTTGAAAAGAGGATTCAGACGCTTCAGAATTATTTTTCCACCAACGGCAGATTATCTGAAGATGTGATTGAAGAGATCATGAACGGCAACGGAGAAAAACTTACTGCAAATTCTCCTGACCAGAACGATGTAATAGTTTTCGGCAACAACGGAATTGTGGTGAAGGCACGCACCGCGAACCAGCGCAAGATGGTGGAAAGTGCGAAAAAGAATGATGTGATTTTTGCAATTGGTCCGGCAGGAACTGGAAAAACATATACAGCGGTGGCGATGGCTGTGCGGGCATTGAAAAATAAAGAAGTGAGAAGAATTGTTTTGTGCCGTCCTGCTGTAGAAGCAGGGGAGAGTCTGGGTTTTCTTCCCGGAGACATGAAAGAAAAACTCGACCCTTATCTGCAACCTTTATATGATGCGCTTTATGATATGATTCCCGCTGAAAAAATGCAGAGTTATATGGAAAGCCGCGTGCTTGAAATTGCTCCGCTTGCTTTCATGCGAGGCAGAACACTTGACCACGCGTATGTGATACTTGACGAAGCGCAAAACGCAACCGAAGGACAATTGAAAATGTTTTTAACAAGGATGGGCACCACCGCAAAATTTATTATCACTGGCGATATAACTCAAATTGATTTACCCAGAAACCATCCTTCAGGTTTAATAAGTGCTGCGCAAATTCTTAACGGTATCAAAGGAATTGATTTTATTTTCTTGGACGGAAGCGATGTAGTGCGCCACCGAATTGTAAGAAGTGTTATTGAAGCGTATGCTAAAATCGAACCAAATAAATTAAATACAACTTAAAACGATTTTTTTCTATGGACGCAATTACCTCAACCAATTTTAAGTTTCCTAATCAGAAGAGTTATTACAAAGGAAAAGTCCGCGAAGTGTACAATATCAATGATGAAATTCTTGTCATGATTGTGTCAGACAGAATTTCTGCTTTTGATGTCGTGTTGCCAAGAGGAATTCCATACAAAGGACAAGTGTTGAATCAGATTGCCTCAAAGTTTTTGAAAGCAACTTCTGATATTGTCCCCAACTGGGTGATTGATTCCCCCGATCCGATGGTAACAGTGGGGAGAATGTGCGAACCCTTCAAAGTTGAAATGGTGATTCGCGGATATTTATCCGGACACGCGTGGAGAACTTATAAATCAGGAAAAAGAGAATTGTGTGGAGTGAAACTTCCGGAAGGAATGAAAGAGAATGATAAGTTTCCTGAACCGATAATTACTCCATCAACAAAAGCAAGCGTTGGGCATGATGAAGATATTTCAAGAGAAGAAATTCTGAAACGTGGAATTGTTTCGAAAGAAGATTACGGGCAACTGGAAAAATATACGCGTGGAGTTTTCCAGCGCGGAACAGAGTTGGCAGATAAGATGGGATTGATTCTGGTTGACACTAAATATGAGTTCGGGAAAAAAGATGGAAAGATTTACTTGATAGATGAAATTCATACTCCTGATTCATCCAGATATTTTTATAAAGAAGGTTATGCTGAACGTCAGGCAAAAGGAGAAGCGCAAAAACAATTATCAAAAGAATTTGTGCGCGAATGGCTCATCGCAAATAATTTTATGGGGAAAGACGGACAGAAAGTACCTGAAATGACAGATGAAGTGGTAAAACAAATTTCAGACCGCTACATTGAACTTTACGAAAATATTCTCGGAGAAAAATTCCAACGAACTGAAACTTCAAATGTACTTAGCAGGGTAGAGGCAAACATTAATTTGTTCCTGAAGAAATATTCATCTTCTAAAGAAGCAGTTAAAATTTGATTGGACTAAAGTCCTTTCAGTCGTCTTTCTATTTTTGCCACGACCTTAAGGTCGTGGCAATTTGTTTTATCTAATATGGCTTTAGCCAAAATAGATATTCTAACTTTGTTTTCTATGAAAAGAGGCTCGCTCTGTATTTTGTTTGTTTTTACTTCATTATTTTCTTTTACCCAAACTCCGCAAAAAAAAGAATACACAGCTGTCCGTATTTCTTCTTCTCCAAAGATTGATGGCGTTCTTGATGATTCCTGCTGGATGAATGTTGCCATTGCAACTGATTTCACACAATCAGAACCGAATCCCGGAAATTCTTCCCGGCAAAAAACAGAGGTGAAATTCGTTTATGATAATTTCTTCATATACATCAGTGCGATGATGTATGATACTCATCCCGACAGTATTTTGTGTGAATTATCAAAACGCGATAATGCTTTTTTTGGTCCGAATGCCGATGCGTTTGGTTTTTTAATAGACACCTATAATGACGGACAGAACGCACTTTTTTTCGGAGTTACTTCCTGCGGAGTGCAAGCCGATACAAAAGCTTCTGAACCGGATAACTTTGACGATTCGTGGAATGTGGCATGGGAAAGCAAAGTAAAAATTTCTAACAATGGATGGATGGCTGAAATAAAAATTCCTTACTCTGCAATCCGTTTCCCAAAAAAAGAAAATCAGGAATGGGGAATAAATTTTTTTCGCCAGATAAGAAGGTATCGCGAATTCAGCGACTGGAATCCTGTCAATCCCGAAGAGCAAGGTTTGATTCATCAGTCTGGTATTCTGAAAGGTATCACCCATATTGAATCTCCGCTCCGTCTTTCTTTCTCTCCCTACATTTCTTCTTCGCTTGATATTTACGATGGCAATACGGCTCATTCCATTAATGGTGGAGCGGATGTGAAATACGGAATCAACGAAAGTTTTACGATGGACATGACACTGATTCCGGATTTCGGACAAGTGAGGAGCGATGATAAAGTTCTGAATCTTTCTCCGTTTGAAACTCGTTATGATGAACAACGTTCTTTTTTTACAGAGGGAATTGAATTATTCAACCGTTCCAATATTTTTTATTCCAGAAGAATAGGAGGAGAGCCGTTGGGTTATGGATCTGCCGATTATCTGAAAGACTCAAACGAAATCATTACCAAAAATCCTTCTTCATCACAATTGTATAACGCAACAAAAATTTCCGGAAGAACCAGAGGCAAACTCGGAATCGGATTTCTGAATGCAACCACTGCAAATACTTTTGCCGTTGCGCTTGACACTATTTCCGGACAAGAAAGACAAATAATGACGGACCCGCTGACAAATTACAATGTATTTGTGCTTGACCAGTCGCTGAGAAATAATTCTTATATGAGCCTGACAAATACAAATGTTACGCGTGACGGTGACTGGTATGACGCGAATGTGACAGGAACGCAATTCAAACTGAACAACAAAGCGAATAAATGGTCTGTAAATGGAAATGCTTGTGTGAGTCAACTCTTTTATCCCGATTCATCAATGCCTGAACTCGGAATACTTTACAGAGCCACCATTCAAAAAATTAGCGGGAGTTATCAGAATGAACTGACCTATCGCGTGAAAGATAAAAAGTATAATCCGAATGATTTAGGTTATCTCGAAAGAAATAATGAAGCGGCTGTTTTCTTCAACCAGAGTTACAACATTTACAAACCATTCTGGAAAATAATTAAGATGACCAACAATTTAGGAATTGATTATTACATGCTTGAAAGCCCGCGCACCTTTGCCAAACTGAACATTGATTGGAGTACAGATATTGATTTTAAAAATTATTTCACTTGGGGATTTACATGGGGAGTTCGGCCGGTAAAGTATTATGATTACTATGAACCCCGTATAGACGGAAGATATTATCAAATGCCTACCTGTTATGATGTGGGAACTTATTTTTCTTCTGATTCAAGAAAACGATTCGGACTTTCAGGAGAAATCAGTGACATGCCGTTTAATCAGCGTAACAGGAATAAACTTTCATGGGGATTCTCGCCTCGTTTCCGTTTCAATGATAAATTTAACATGCAATTTTTTCATCATTCAGAAAGTCATTTTGATGATGTGGGATGGGCAGATAATGTGAACGATACAATTATTTTTGGAGTGAGAGACAGAAATGATATTATTAATACACTCCAGGCAAATTATATTTTCACAGCTACTATGTCGCTTTCTCTACGTGCGCGCCATTACTGGAGTCAGGTGAAGTATAAAGAATATTTTGCGCTAAATGATAATGGAAAAGAATCAACCACTTCTTACAACCAAAACAATAACATCAACTTTAACGCAGTGACAGTTGACATGATTTACACATGGCAGTTTGCTCCCGCAAGCGAACTAAGCTTTGTATGGAAGAATGCCATCTTCACCGAAGGAACGCAGCTAATCAATAATTATCTCGATAATTTTAATAAAACATTCGAATCTCCTCAATTAAATAGTTTTTCTATAAAAATTCTTTACTACCTCGATTATCAAAGTTTGAAGCGAAGAAAATAAATTCCTTTCTTCTTCGTTGTATCCTTCTAACGCTCTTTAAATCTTATTATCATGAAAACATCATTCTTCCTCCCCATGATGTTTATCGCAATCACTCAATCCGTTTTTGCAATGGCTTTTGCGGACAAGCTTGCAGAAAACAAAATAATGTCCGTTGAAAATGCCTTGAAAAAGAATTTGGTGAAAGCTAAAATCTTTGGCAAAGGTGGTCACACAGGAGATGTGATTAAAATGAAGCTCAAGAACAATCAGAATCATCCTGTAGCCTATTCAATGGAAGCGGGGAGACGGCTGGATTCAGAGAACAATTCTGAACAGGACATTCTTGTCACTAAAGCTGTAACACTCGCGCTGCTTCCGAACGAAACAAAAATATTTGATCTTTACGGAATGTGCTGCCAGGCGCACAACGCTTCGCCCGACAGTAGTTCGGTTTTTTCTATAGGAGAAATGGCAGATACAAATCTCGTTCAGCTTGCTAAATACATTGACCTGAATAAATGGTATAAAAATCCCATCGCTCAAAGCGCTGTGTGGATTGTTTCGGATGGCAACGGAATGGAAAGCATTGGAGGGGATGACGCAGTCAGCAAGCAACTGCAGAAGTTTGTTTCAAATCTTACAGGAAAAGCAATTCCGAAATACAAAATAGATTATGAGGAGAGCAATAACGGAACTGCATTTTATAATCATCCGGCTAAAATCAGCGGGACATTTGAATACGAAATTTACACAAACGGATTAGTCACTTTTGGTATTTATGACGCACAAGGTCATGTAGTAGAAATGTTTTTCACCGATGTTCCCCGCGATAAAGGTTTTTATCTTTTCAATTATGAATTCAAGACCAGCAACTTACCGCAAGGAGATTATTACGCACGCTTGAGATTTGACGGGCAAGTGAGAAAGGAGCAGAAGTTTTCGTTTTGAGCGTTGTCATTCCGAGCAAAGCGAGGAATCTCCTATTTAATTGCAGTAATAATTCAGGAGATTTCTCCCTGCGGTCGAAATGACATTCTTAATTGCTAATCATCCCGTCTTTCATAGTCAATTTCCTGTCCGCCATGTTTGCGAGTTCCTCGTTGTGCGTAACGATAACGAAAGTTTGCTGGAATTTTTCCCGGAGAGTAAAAAATAAATTGTGAAGTTCTTTTGCCGTGGCAGAATCCAGATTTCCGGAAGGTTCATCCGCAAGAATTACAGAAGGATTATTTATCAGCGCGCGTGCAACGGCAACTCTTTGCTGCTCTCCACCGGAAAGTTCAGAAGGTTTGTGGTGCGCCCGTTCTGTAAGCCCAAGAAAGTTTAATAGTTCATTCGCCTTTGCTTCTGCTTCGGTTTTTGTTTTTCCAGCAATGAAAGCTGGCAGGCAAACATTTTCCAGCGCTGTGAATTCCGGAAGTAAATGATGAAACTGAAATACAAAACCTATTTGTTTATTTCTGAAATCTGAAAGTTTTCGTTCGCTGAGAGTTCTGAGATTAGTGTCATTGATTTTTACTTCTCCATTATCCGCTCTGTCAAGCGTTCCGAGTATTTGAAGTAGTGTTGTCTTTCCTGCTCCCGAAGCGCCCACGATAGAAACGATTTCCCCTTTCTTTACTTCGAGCGAAACTCCTTTCAATACATGAAGAGTTCCATAAGACTTATAAACATCGTTTGCTTGTATCATACCGAATGCTAATATACGAAAGAGAGAAAGTGAGAGAGTGAGAAAATGAGCCGGCACATCAGCACACTTTCCCATTTTCTCACCTGCCTGCCATTTATATCTATTGTTATATTCGCATTACTAAATCTCCTCAAACAATCAATTATGAACCTCCACGAATATCAAGGCAAACAAATCTTAAAAAGTTTCGGTGTTTCCATTCAGGAAGGCAAAGTTGCCGAAACAGTAGAACAAGCATTTGAAGTTGCAAAAGAACTTCAGAAAGAAACCAACACTCCCATCTGGATTGTGAAAGCGCAGGTGCACGCAGGCGGAAGAGGAAAAGCCGGAGGAGTGAAGATGGCGAAAACGCTGGATGATGTAAAAGAAAAAGCAAAAGCAATTCTCGGGATGAATCTTGTTTCGCGACAAACAGGACCTCACGGAAAAATTGTTCACAAGGTTTTGATTGCACAGGATGTTTACTATCCCGGAGAAACTCCTACAAAAGAATATTACATGAGCGTGCTGCTCAACCGCGCGATTGGAAGAAACATGATTATCTATTCTCAGGAAGGCGGAATGGAAATTGAAGAAGTGGCAGCAAAAACTCCTGAACGGATTTTTAAAGAAGAAATTGATCCCAAAGTTGGCTTGAAAGATTTTCAGTGCAGAAAAATTGCGTTCAATCTCGGACTCAGCGGAGAAGCATTCAAGAATATGACAAAGTGTGTCGCTTCTTTATATAAAGCGTATGAATCCATTGACGCTTCCCTCTTCGAAATAAATCCTCTGCTGAAAACATCCGATAATAAAATTGTTGCGGTTGATTCAAAAGTCGCGCTTGATGAAAACGCATTGTACCGCCATCCTGATTACGCTGCCATGCGCGATAAACTGGAAGAAGACCCAACCGAAGTGGAAGCCGGTGAACACGAACTCAACTATGTAAAGCTCGATGGAAACGTGGGCTGTATGGTGAACGGTGCCGGGCTTGCCATGGCAACCATGGACATCATCAAACTTTCTGGCGGAGAGCCGGCAAACTTTTTAGATGTTGGTGGAACCGCAAACGCTCAGCGTGTTGAAGTTGCATTCCGTATTATTCTGAAAGACCCGAATGTAAAAGCAATCCTTGTAAATATTTTCGGAGGCATTGTGCGCTGCGACCGTGTTGCGCAGGGCATTGTGGATGCTTACAAAAACATGGGCAACATTTCTGTGCCCATCATTGTGCGCCTGCAGGGAACCAATGCGGTGGAAGCAAAAAAGATTATTGATAACTCAGGTCTCAAGGTGCATTCGGCTATTGAATTGCAGGAAGCCGCTGACCTTGTGCAGAAGGTTTTGAAATAGAGAAATAGAGGAGAAGAATTGTTTTACGCTCTTCCTAGGTTTCTAATTCCCTTTAGCAGGATATTCATGTCATTGCGTACGCTGTAATCCTTCGCGTAAATTTTATTCAGTCGTTCGGCAATTTCTTGAGTCACGTGATTTGATTTCAAGGAATCAGCAGGAGATAAAATTCCTTTCCGGCTGTTATTCTGAATTCTGAATTCAGAATTCAGATTTTCTCCGTATCCCACCCACGAATTAAAACCAAACAGCACTTTGAAAATGTTTGCAATATAGTTCAACGGATTTTTTACAATGAAAATTAAAACAGGAAGCAGGCAAACAAAAAGTATCGAAAAGAAAATATCTATGATTCTCTTTTTTCTGCGATTGGAAGGTTTGTTCATCGAGTTCACATCAAGGGTGTAAAGGTCGCCAGCCGTGTCAATAGAATTGCTTCCGATGATGGAAAAACTTTCCTGCGGAGCGATTTTAAATTCTACTCCTTCATTTCCCTGCAAACTCATCGCGTCAATAATTTTTTCTGAAGAAATATTCTTCGCGCAGAAAATTACTTCGTCAATTTTGTAGATGTCTATGATTTCGTTTAACTGAGAGAACTTTCCTAAATATGTTTCTTGCTGTTTGCCAGTTGCCAGTTGCCAGTTACCAGCATCTGAATTAACAAAGCCGATAAAGTTTGATTTGAGAGAAGATTCTTTTATAAGCGCGAACACTCTTTTGTATTCTTCTTCACTTCCCACAATTGCCAATCGCTTGCTGGTGCTTCCTTCAAGAAGAAAATCTTTCCCGAAGGGATGGAAGCCCATTATTCCAAAAAGATGAAACAGCATCCGTGTTGCAAGCATGGAGATGGTTGCCCATCCCGTGCCGATGAGAATAAGCGCACGCGAGAAACGGTATGCTTCAGGAAGCAGTGCATACATAGCAAGAATGATTCCTGTTCCCCAGAAAATTCCGCGCACAATTTTTTGAAGGCGAATGGGTTTGTCATAGCCACCGCTGAGAAAAACCGAGAAGAGCCAGATGAAAACATATATCCCAAATGCAGCCAGTACAAGGTTTTCAGGATAGGCAACATTTTTTACATTGTGCTCATAATAATTTTTTATGAAATATAATCCGGCATAAAGAATGGAGGCATCCAGCAGCGGAACAAATATTTGTTTCAGAAATCTTTTTACAATAGCGATTCCTGCCCGAAAGGCGATTGCAAAATATATCAGCAGAGAAAACATAGTCGCCTGGTTCTTCGCAAAATGTTTCTTAGCAAAGATTGCCATGGCGTTATAAAACACCAGCACATAATTCACCGAACTCTTCTTGGTGCTTTCTCCTTTGTAATGAATAATGCGCGTTTCGGAGAAGTAATAATTCTTATAGCCCGCAAGCGTAATGCGATAGGACAAATCAATATCCTCTCCGTACATAAAAAAAGTTTCATCGAGCAAACCGATTTTATCAAGAACAGATTTTCGAATGAGAATGAACGCGCCTGCGAGCACATCTACTTCATGAGTTTTGTTTTTATCGAGATAGCCCAGATGATATTTGCCAAATGTTCTTGATTTTGGAAATAAAAATGAAAGTCCGAACACTTTATAAAACGCAACCGAAGGAGTAGGGAGTCCGCGCTTTGATTCAGGAAGAAAATTTCCTTTGCCATCCAACATCATTACGCCCAGCGCGCCACCATCTTTTTTCTCATCCATGAATTTTATCGTCTTCTCAAAAGTATCTTCCTGTACAACTGTGTCCGGATTCAGGAGCAAAACGTATTCACCTTTTGCTTCTTTGATTGCCTGGTTATTCGCTCTGGAAAAACCAAGATTCTTTTCATTGGCTATGATTTTTACTTCAGGAAATTTCTTCTTCACCATTTCAATCGAGCCATCCACGGAACTATTATCAACAACAAAAATTTCTGTTGGAATATTTTTCACCGCCTTCTCTACAGAATGCAGACATTGTTCGAGAAAATGCTCAACGTTGTAGTTAACTATGATGACTGAAAGCTTCATTCCGATGTGCAGATGTGTAGATTACTGATGTGCAAATGAATTATTTTCTGGATGATGAAATTATTTTTCCAAGAACTTTAAGAATACTTGCAATCTGAAGCAGAAGGTTGTCGCAATCAGGATAGTTCTTTGAATGTTTGCATAACAGAAGCCAGTATTCGGTTTCTTCAGCTTCTTTAGACGCAATTTTAATTTTATGTATAAAATCTGCCTTGCTTTCCTCGCTTTGAGCTTCTCTTACATTAGCTCCAATTCCTGTTCCGCTTCTGAAAAGCTGATTAGCCATATTAAACTTTCTTTTGCTTTCTAGAAGCTCAGAAAATTCTATTATATCAAGCGAGAACTGAAAAGTTAATTCAACAATTAGGTTTTTTTTTGTGTTTTCCATTTAATTTATTTGTGTATTAATCCGCACATCTGCACATCCGCACATTATCTAATTGGCAATACGTTTTCGTAAGGGATTCTGTTTGTGATTGATCTTCCCAGCGTAATCTCATCCGTGTATTCCAGTTCATCGCCAATAGAAATTCCGCGTGCGATCGTGGAAACAGTTACATTGAAATCTTTCAGGCGTTTGTAGATATAGAAATTTGTAGTGTCACCTTCCATCGTAGTGCTTAATGCCATAATTACTTCCTGTATTTTTCCTTCAGCAATTCGTTGAACAAGCGATTCAATATTCAAATCACCCGGACCGATTCCATCCAGCGGAGAAATAATTCCACCGAGAACGTGAAACACTCCTTTATATTGCTGGGTACTTTCAATTGCCATTACATCGCGGATGTCTTCCACTACGCATACTAAACTTTTATCGCGGTTATGATTGGAACAGATATTGCAGATTTCTTTGTCGGAAATATTATTACAGACTGAGCAATACTTCAATTCGTTTTTCAGATTCACTATCGCGTTCACAAATCCTTCCACATCTTTTGTATCCTGCTTCAGAACATGCAAAACATATCTGGTTGCGGTTTTTCTTCCCACACCGGGTAGTTTGGCAAATTCATCAATGAGAGTTTCAATATGTTTAGAACTGAAATTCATAATTCGAAAGCGAATTTACGGATTATTTGTTGTGCTATATTTGCTGGTAACGAAGTAACGAATTTGGTAACGAATATTACGAATTGCAAAAGTAGTATTCGTAAAATTCGCAAAATGATTCGTTACTTCGTAACCGGGAAAATGATGAACTATTATTGTTATTCAAACGGAAAAATTCTTCGCAAGAATGAAATCAAAGTCGGGATAACTGATTTAGTAATGCTTCGAGGGTATGGCGCGTTTGATTACATGCGCACATATTATGGTGTTCCTTTCCGAATCAACGATTATCTTGATAGGTTTGAAAATTCTGCCAATGGAATGATGTTGAAACTTCCTTTAAAGAAAAAAGAAATTATTTCTGCGATTCATTCTCTTCTAAAGAAAAACAAAGTTTCAGTTAAAAAAGATTTTGGAATCAGACTTCTTCTCACAGGTGGCTACTCGCTCGACTCATATCTTCCTGCAGTAAAACCGAATTTATTTATTCTCATGGAAGATTTGCCTCTGTATCCTGAATGGTGGTCAGAGAAAGGAATCAAACTAATGCTTCACGAACATAGCAGGGAAATGGCAAGAGTGAAGACGACAAATTATCTCACAGCGATCCGCCTTGCCGATGAAAGAAGAAAAGCTAAAGCACAAGACACACTGTATTGTTCAGATGGAAAAATTCTTGAAACAACCAGAAATAATTTTTTTCTGTTTCACGGAAACACATTAGTAACTGCAGATGAAGGAATGCTGCTGGGTATTACCCGAAAGTTGATTACTAATATTACGCTGAAAAAATTCAAGCTTGAAATCCGCGAGGTATTGAAAGAAGAATTAACTTGGTGCTCTGAAAGTTTTATCACCGGAACCACACGTGGCATAACTCCGGTAGTTCAGATTGATAAAATGAAAATTGGTAACGGAAAAGTTGGAAAGAACACGAAAGAATTAATGAAAATGTTTGAAGAAACGGTTAATAAAGAATGTCGCTTCACCCCAACCCTCTCCTCAAGGAGAGGGCGTTAAGACAATACATTATGAAGAAGTTGTTTTTTTCTTTTTGCCTACTGCTTACCGCCAACTGCCAACTGGTTTTCGCTGGCGGCTTTCAGGTAAACCTTCAGGGACAAAAACAAATGGGCATGGGGCATACTGGCACAGGACTCCTGCTCGATGGCGCTTCTCTGCTTTTCAATCCGGGTGCAACTTCTTTTCTTGATTCAATTCGTTTGGTGCAGATAGGTGCAAGTTTCATTATTCCGCGAACAGTTTATTTAGAACCTGCTCCAGGGATTTACTCTACAGAAATGGTTCATCATGTAGGAACACCTTTTTCTGTTTATGCTGTCGGAAAAATAAAAAAAGCTGACAAACTTAATTTTGGACTGGCAATTTACACTCCCTTCGGAAGTCGCGAAGAATGGCCCAGTGATTGGAAAGGACAATTTCTTCTTCGCGAAATAGATTTGAAAGCAATTTTCTTCCAGCCGACTTTATCTTATAAGATTAATGACAAACTTGGAGTTGGTGCAGGATTTGTTTTTGCCAAAGGAGATTTCAGCTTATCGCAGGGAGTTCCTATTCAGGATACCATGGGAAAATATGGCTCCGCATCGCTTCAGGGTTCAGCAAATGGCTATGGATATAATGCGGGAATTTATTTCAAACCAAATGAAAAATTTTCTGTCGGGCTGGATTACCGATCTTCTGTAAAACTAAAAATGGAAAACGGCACTGCTGATTTCAATGTAGCTTCAGCACTTGCAGATTCTTTTCCCAGCACAACATTTGTTGCTACTCTTACGCTTCCTTCCACTACAACGTTTGGCTTTGGTTATGTCCTGAATGAAAAAATAAAACTCGCGCTGGATATAAATTATATCGGATGGGGAGTGTATGACACCCTTTCGTTTGATTTTGCCGATAATACGGAATTGCTCAAAGATGTTCACTCCGCACGCATGTACAAAAATACGTTCATCGTTCGTGCAGGAGCGCAGTATCATCTGAAAGAAAATATATTTTTAAGAGGTGGAGCTTATTTTGACAAAACTCCGGTTCAAGATGGTTATCTGACTCCCGAAACTCCTGATGCAAACAGAATCGGATTAACAGCGGGAGCATCGTGGAGAATCAACAAAAAGCTCAATCTTGATTTCTCTTTATTATATATAGAAGGAATGAAACGCACGGATACAAACATTGAAAAGGATTTCAGCGGCACATACAAAGCCAGGGCTGTAGCTCCCGGGTTTGCAATTGAATATTTATTTTAGGAAATAATAAACAAACAAATAAACATATATACATGAAAAAAATCCTACTCACTCTCACATCGCCCCTCATCATCTCAACAGCGCTTATGGCTCAAACGTATTGCGGTTCATCAAGGTATGATACCGAAATGTTCAGCACTGTGACGACTACAAGCAATGTTACGTACGGACAAAACCTGAATTTGAATAGCACGATGACGATATTAAAGATGGATATTTATGAACCTACCGGTGATGTCGCTCCCATGCGTCCCGTTATTGTTTTTGCGCACGGAGGAAGTTTTATTGGCGGCTCCAAAACCGATTCGTATGCCATTGATTTCTGTACACGCTTTGCCAAGCGTGGTTATGTGGTTGCTTCCATTGACTACCGGTTAGGAATGGGTTTTCCCATCAATCAGGCAAGCGCGCAGAAAGCTGTTTGGCGCGCCACGCAGGATATGAAAGCGGCAGTGCGTTTCTTCCGTCAGGATGCTGCTACAACCAATACTTATAAGGTAGACCCCAATTATGTTTTTGCCGGAGGTTATTCCGCAGGCGCTTTCATGGGAGTTCACTATGCGTATCTCGACCAGTCATCTGAAGTTCCTTCTGCTATTGACACTACAACTCTTGGTGGATTAGAAGGAAGCAGCGGCAACCCGGGATATTCTACCGCGATAAATGGAGTATTGAATCTTGCTGGAGCTGTTGGCGATACTTTATGGATAAAGCCGGGCGATGAGCCGATGGTAACCGCACAGGGAAATGTTGACGGCACTGTTCCTTATTGTTACGCCATGATTTATGTTTCTGGTTTTCCTATTATGTATGTGAGCGGTGGGGGCAACATGCACATTCGCTGTTTCAATATCGGTCTTGAAAACCCCATTCATACTTACTACGGATTGGATCATGATGCGGATATTCTTGCCGCTAATATGGATTCAACATGTAACCTTGTCAGCGATTTCCTGTACAAGAAATTAGGATGCACTCCTTCCGGCAACCCTGACATTTACATAAACAATCAAACCTGTGTTCCGGGTGTAACTGGAATTGAGAATGTAGTTTTGGGTGCTGAAAATGTTTCCCTGTATCCTAATCCGGCTTCAGAAAGCTTTCAGCTTACGATTGCTGATGCGAGAGGAAAAACTTTTTCTGCTGATATCACCGACATTACAGGAAGAAAGATTCAGCAGATCAATTTTTCTGGACATAACATTACTATTGAAAGAGGGAACATTCCCGCAGGAATTTATTTCTTGAAATTAATTTCAAATGAGAATGAATTTTTTGCAACGAAAGTTATATTCACAGAAAAATAATTTCTCTCCGAATGAAAAAACTTTTCATCACTTCTGCCACCTGTCTTCTGACTTCTTACATTCTTTTCGCTCAGAACTATTGCGGCTCTTCGCGGTATGATACGGTTGTGTTTAGTAATGTGACTATAGACAGCACTGTTGTTTATGGCTCGAACACAAATATCAACAATCAGACAGAAATACTTAAATTGAATGTTTACCAGCCAACCGGTGACACTGCGGCAATTCGCCCGTTAATTATTTTGGCTCATGGCGGAAGTTTTATGGGCGGAGATAAAAGGGATATGTCATATATATGTATGGAAATGGCGAAGCGCGGCTATGTGGCTGTGTCAATTAATTACAGGTTAGGAATAGGTTTTCCGATTGACAGCATTCATGCGATGAGAGCAGTTTGGCGCGCAACTCAGGATATGAAAGCATCCGTCCGCTTCTTCAGGAAAGATGCTGCAACCACGAATAGTTATAAAATAGATCCAAACATGATTTTTATTGGTGGCGCTTCTGCTGGAGCAATCATGGCAGTGCATTATGCGTATCTTGACCAGCCGGCAGAAATTCCATCTACTATCGATACAACTATTGTTGGTGGACTTGAAGGAGCCAGCGGCAACTCCGGTTATTCTTCCGATGTAAAAGCGATTATTAATATTTGTGGTGCGATTGCCGATACATGCTGGATGAAACCGGGTGATAAAAATATGGTGAGTTTGCAGGGAAATAATGATAATACAGTTCCTTACTGCTCGGACTTTGTTTACTTAATCTCTTTCAAAATCATGATCATTCACGGACTTGGAACAATGGTTCAGCGCGCAAATCACATAGGGCTTTATAATCCTGTACATACATTTTATGGACAGGATCATGGTTCTCCAGGTGATACCATTAATATTGATACAACCATCGTTCTTGCAAGCGATTTTCTTTATAAACAGATGGGATGTATCCCATCTAATACAGTCGATTATACGAACAGTCCTCTATGCCTTACGAACCTTCCCAATACTCCTGCATGTATTTTGAATGCAGGAACAAATGATATTGTTTTGACTAATGAAAAAGTATTTCTTTATCCCAATCCCGCTTCAGAAAATTTGACTCTTACGTTATTGGAAACGAAAGGAAGAAATTTTTTTGGGGAAATTCTTGACATCACGGGAAGAAAAATAAATGAATTTAATTTCAACAGTGATAATTACCTCATCATGAGAAATGGAATTCAATCTGGTATTTATCTTCTGAAATTGAAAACCGATGCAGGAGAATCATTTACAACAAAAATTATTTTCACTGACTAAAAGCGTGGACTCATGAAAACTAAAATTTGTATTTATTTCTTACTTCTTACTTCTTACTTCTTACTTTCTACTTGCCGTCCCAATTTGAAAAACCCTGAACCTTCATCAGGCGATGCCGACTTTTCAAAATTCATTGCATTAGGCGGAAGTTTCATTGCTGGATATCAGGATGGCGCGTTGTATAAAGACGGACAGCAATATTCGCTTGCCTATCAACTGGCAAAATACATTCACCTTGCAGGAGGACCCGCTGAATTTGTTCAGCCATTCATGCCGGATAATTCCGGACTTGGACTAAATCCAAAGTCGTGGGAAAGTGATTTTGAAACATCAAGCAAGCTTCGTTTCAAAGCAGATTGCAAGGGAGTTTCTTCTTTGTTTCCCATAAAAGATGATTTCAATATTTCTTCTGCCGGAATTTATTTGCAGCATCAGAGCGGCAACTTTCAAAACTTCGGAGTGCCTTTTGCGAAAATTTCTGATTATACTAATTCTTCTCTCGGAAATTCAGGAAATAGCAATCCGTATTACGCTCGTTTTGCCAGTAGCGCAGGAGTCTCCACTATGCTCAGCGATGCGAAAGCGCAACAGCCAACATTTTTTGCTTTGTGGGCAGGCATGGAAGATGTTTATGATTATGTGAGTCATGGCGCTTATAGCACTACCATTCTTTCTCCTTCATCCTTCTATACAAAACTTGACTCTGTTCTTTCGCAACTTCCCTCACAGGGAGTGATTGCGAATATTCCTGATTTTACTTCATTTCCTTTTTACACAACTATACCTTGGGATGGTCTTGAACTCACCAGGAATCTTAAAGATTCTCTTAATATGCTATACTTTGGCGATTCTTTATATTCCGGTTCTACAGCTTTTCAAATAGGAAAAAATGGTTTTATGATAGAAGACCCTGCTTCAACGGCTCCACCTCCCGGCTACCGCAAAATGAGAAACGGAGATTATATTTTGCTCAGTGTGCCGATAGATTCAATGAAATGTAATTTTCTTGGAGCGTTTACTCCAATGCCAGACCAATATGTTTTAGATACTTCAGAGGTTAAAGTGGTTAACCAGATTATTGCTGACTACAATAATGTAATTACAGTAATGGCGCAGAAATATAAACTCGCCTTAGTGGATATGAATGCGTATTTCAAAAAAGTTCAAACAGGAATAAAATGGGATGGAGAGGATTTCAACGCGGAGTTTGTGAGCGGAGGATTTTTTTCACTGGATGGTTATCATCCCAATCAAAAGGGGTATGTGCTTGTTGCCAATGAATTTATACGTGCGATTAATTCAAAATACAATGCAACAGTTCCATGGGTGAATTGCCCTGAATGCAGCGGGATTAAATTCCCGTAATTATTTTTCAACTACAAGTTTTTCAACAATCCTTCTCTCAGAATTATTTGAAGTAAGTTCTATTAGGTATATTCCGTTATGAATATTTGCAATGTTGATTTGTGTAGTTCCGGAAATATTTTTCAGATTCAAAATTTCCTGTCCAAGAACGTTTCGCATAACTAAAGAAAATTTTTCTTTTTGATTTGAAGGAAGCGATAGGGTCACTTCATTGCCGGCAGGATTTGGATAAATCAACACATCTTCAGATTGATTGTTTTCATTTACTGAAATCGGATTGCCGCAGGGTGCGCAACCGGGAGTGAATCTGTATCCATCATTAGTTGCCACCCATTGAGTCGGATAATTTCTGCCGGGAACTGCGAGTGCCAGAGTGCCGGTAGCATCTTGTATTCCTTCAATAGCCGCACCGCTGTTCCATGTAGTGCAAGTATCTTTGTTGAGAATATGTATTTCGATTACGTTTGAAGTTTCATAAAGAATTATCTGGCTCGTTGAAGTCAAATTATTGCATGTAGCAGAAAACATCGGTATGTTGTTAAATGACACAACAAATTTCCGGTTGGGAGTAGTTCCACTTGTATTGTAGGTAATGGCGCCTCCTAATGAAGCATCCACATCCTGCCATGGAGCCATGATGGAGTTTAATAAATCGGCCGGAGTTGTAGAAGGAATGGCAGCGCTGATGGGCCATGTATTATATCCGCTTGCGTTTGCCAAATTAAAAGAAATAACTTCATTGGAGCCGATGACACACTGGTTGAAAGTATCTCCATAAAAACAAAAAGTAAATCCGATTGGAATTACTCCGGACCACTGATCGTCTATGTTTACTAGAGCAGGAGTTCCTGCATTGCTTTCCGGAGCATAGAGTATTGAATCGGCTGTATAGCATTGAGAAAAGGAAATACTTGTGATAAACGTGAGGGAAAGAATAATTGGTAATAGTATTTTCATTTGCGTGAAATTTAATTGTTAAACAAAGATAAAATAATAAAGAGAACAAAAAAATTATTTTTTTAATTTTTTCTCCATTGCAAACAGTTCGTCCCTCAATCTGGCGGCTTCCATAAAATCCATTTCTTTTGCCGCACGGGAGATTTCTTTTCTCAGTTTTAAAATTACTTTTTCAACTTGTTCCTGCGTCATGTATTGGGTAACAGGGTCGGCTGCGTAATCAAGAGTTTCTTTTTCTATATAGGCATATGGAGATGTTCCTCCTGCGCCTCCTCCTAAAGGAGTTAATTTGCTTTTTGCTTTTATGATGGACTGTGGGGTAATGTTGTGTTTGTAATTATATTCAATTTGTTTTTTTCTTCTGCGTGTAGTTTCATCCATGGTTTTTTGCATGGAGTCGGTAATTTTATCTCCGTACATGATAACTTTTCCATTCACGTTGCGCGCGGATCTTCCTGTTACTTGCACGAGTGAGCGCTCCGAACGAAGGAATCCTTCTTTATCAGCGTCAAGAATTGCAACAAGGGAGACTTCAGGCAAATCCAATCCTTCGCGTAAAAGATTTATCCCAACGAGAACATCAAATAAACCAAGACGCAAATCTCTGAGTATTTCCACGCGCTCCATTGTGTCAATGTCAGAATGAATATAACGGCAGCGCACTCCAGCGTTGGCAAGAAATTTGGCGAGTTCTTCTGCCATTCTTTTTGTGAGTGTGGTGACGAGTACGCGTTCATCACGCTCTGCTACTATTCTTATTTCTTCCAGCAAATCGTCAATTTGATTTTGTGTGGAACGAATTTCAATCATCGGATCAAGCAAACCTGTAGGTCGGATTAGTTGCTCCACTACAATCCCTTCGGATAATTTTAATTCAAACTCAGAAGGTGTTGCGCTCACAAAAATTACCTGATTCAAAAGTTGTTCAAACTCGTCAAACTTGAGCGGGCGATTATCCATAGCTGCGGGAAGGCGGAAGCCATATTCCACCAGAACTTCTTTGCGCGAGCGGTCGCCTCCATACATCGCATGTATCTGCGGAATGGTGGCGTGGCTTTCATCGATCACCATCAGGAAATCATCCGGGAAATAATCCAGCAGGCAGAACGGACGGGTGCCTGGTTTTCTTCCGTCAAAGTAGCGCGAGTAGTTTTCTATTCCCGAACAATAACCGAGTTCTTTCATCATCTCTACATCGTGCGTAACGCGGTCGTACAAACGTTTTGCTTCTTCTGCTTTTCCGATTTCGGTATAATAATCAACTTGTTTGCCCAAATCGAGTTGAATGTTAGAGATAGCCTTATTGATGGTGTCAGGTGATGTGACAAAAATATTTGCAGGATAAATTATGTAGCTGTCAAACTTTTCCATCATCCTTCCTGTAGATGTTTCAAAAGTTTTAATTTCCTCTATCTCATCTCCGAAAAATAATATGCGAACGGAATAATCCGCATAGGCAAGATTCACATCAACAGTATCTCCTTTCACACGAAAGTTTCCACGATTGAAATCTATTTCTGTTCTTGAATATAGGGAAGCAACTAATTGATGAAGAAATTTATTTCTGCTGATCTTATCTCCTTTTTTTATGGATACAATATTTTTATGAAACTCTGCAGGATTTCCGATGCCGTAAATGCAACTCACGGATGAAATCACAATTACATCCCTTCTGCCGGAGAGCAAGGCGGAAGTAGCGCTCAGGCGAAATTTTTCTATCTCATCGTTGATCGCTAAATCTTTTTCAATATAAGTATTGCTTGAAGGAAGAAATGCTTCCGGCTGGTAATAATCATAGTAAGAAACAAAATATTCCACTGCATTCTTTGGAAAGAATTGCTTGAACTCACCGAATAATTGTGCAGCGAGTGTTTTGTTGTGGCTGAGCACGAGCGTTGGTTTTTGAGTCTGCTGAATCACATTCGCCACTGTAAAAGTTTTTCCTGAACCTGTTACGCCAAGCAGAGTTTGAAAAGACATTTTGTTATTCACGCCTTTCACCAATTGTTTGATTGCATCTGGCTGGTCGCCTGTGGGGTAAAATGAGGATGTGAGATTAAAATTCATCAATACAAAGTTAATAAAGTCCATCCCTTTGGGAAGGATTTAGGATGGGCTGTTCCAGATTTCCCAAGACTTTTCAGCTTGCAGGTGTAGCATCTCCAATCCGTTTTTTGCCTGCGCTCCATTTTCTTTCCCTTTTTTCAGGAATAGAGTTTCTTCAGGATTGTAAGTTAGGTCGTAGAGCAAATGCGCTGAAGAAAGAAACTTATAAGGTATATTCGGATAGTTATTAATGTTAGGAAACATTCCCAGAGGAGTTGCATTGATAATTAATAAATTTTCTTGAATTATTTTTTGGTTTATTTCTGTGTAAGATAAATGGTTTATAGTTCTTGAAACATACCTAAATTTAATTTTAAGCTTATCTAAAACATATACTACTGCTTTTGCTGCTCCGCCAGTTCCTAAGATAAGAGCGTGTGTATGATAAGATTTGAGAAGAGGAATTAATGATTTCTCAAAACCAAAAATATCTGTGTTGTATCCAGCCATCCGCCATCCGCCATCCGCCATCTGCCATCGTTTTATGCAGTTTACTGCGCCAATTTCTTTTGCAGAAGCATCCACTACATCCAGAAACTTAATCACATTCTGCTTATGAGGAATCGTAATGCTTAATCCACATAGCGATGGTGTAGACTTAATGAGTTCTGGAAATTTATTTATGTCATCTAAAAGAAAATTTCTGAATTCGCAATCTGGAATATTTTCAATCTTAAATTTTTCAGTAAAGTATTTTTGAGAGAAAGAGTGAGAGAGAGGAAAACCAATCAGTCCGTATGTTTTCATTTCTTCGCAAGTTTGTGTTTCATATATTCAAAAATAATAGGAAGAATGGAAATGAAAATAATTCCAAGCGCAACCAGTTCAATGTTTTTTCTTATCCATTCAATTTCTCCCAGGAAATATCCGGCAAATGTCAAACTCAGAATCCATATGGCTCCTCCTATAATATCAAACGGTAAAAATTTTTTATAATCCATTTGTGCTATGCCCGCAACGAATGGTGCGAAAGTTCGTACAATGGGAACAAACCTTGCCATAATTATTGTCTTTATTCCGTATTTTTCATAGAAGGAATGTGTTTTGTTCAGGTATTCCTGTTTAACGATATTCTTTCCTCTTAGTTTTATTTTCAGCACTTTCAGTCCGAGAGTTCTTCCAATCCAGTAGTTTGAATTATCGCCAAGCACAGCTGCTACAAGAAGAAGAAGAAGAAGAAAACTAATATTCATATATCCGAGTCTTGCAAACAACCCTGCAGTAAAAAGAAGAGAATCGCCCGGGAGAAACGGAAAAGCAACTACACCCGTCTCAATAAAAATAACAATAAATAAAATTACATACACTGCTGTTCCGTATTGCTGGAACAGCCATTCAAAATCAAGATGAAGAATATGTTTGAATAATTCTATCAAGCGGAATTAATATTTTGTCATGGCAGTATCAATTTCATCCGCCCATGCGAGAATTCCGCCTTTGAGGTTGTGAATATTAGTAAATCCGTTTTGTTCCAGTGCTTGTGCAATGGCACCTGAACGTTTTCCTGAACGGCAATACACGACTACTTTTTTGTCTTTAGAAATTTTATCAAGGTTATCCATTACTTCCCCCATGGGAATTAACTGGCCTCCAATGCTGGCAATATCCACTTCATTTTCTTCGCGCACATCAATGAGCTGAAAATCTTCTTCAGCATCCATCATCTTTTTTAGATCTGTACAAGTAATCTCCTTCATACGACTTTGTTTTTTAGTGGTTGTTAATATTAACGAGTCCATTTTTCAATTATTATAATTGCAGGTACTAGAATAGGAACTATTATAAAGGAATAGGCTATAAGTCCCCACGCAGAGATAAGCATAAAAGAACCAAATTCTTTTCTGTCTATGGTAAAGTCCGACCAAATAAATAAAGTAAAAACAATTGCCACCCAACAGCCACCAATACAAATTCCAAATAAAGAAAAGAATCTTCTTTTTTTGAATTTACAGGAACCCCATCCTAACAAAGGACTAATTAGCAGGCTCGCTATAAATAATGGAATCAGTAATTTGAAATTGTCTTTTATTATTTCTAGTATGGGGAAATTATCCATTGTCAAAGAGCCAACTAATGGAAAAATAGTAATGATAATTACAAATAATAAGGACCCGATAAATAAAACCATCAATGATTTCAGACTGTTTTCTAAAATCATCTGCGTTGTAGTATTGTGATTGTTATGCATCTATTTTTTTTGTAGATGATTTTCATATTCTTTGAAGTGAATTTTGTAAATCATTATGGATGATAACATGCCTTTTGCTTCATTCCTAAAACATTCGCTACAATCTCTATGTTTTTTTAATTAATTCTTTAGGAAGGAAAGTAAAAAATGTATCTCCTCTCAAACCAAGGCGTAATGTTTCAAGCGACAGCGCTTCTTCAGGCGCGATATTTCCGAGATTCACATTCACGCCTAATTGTTTAATCCACCACACCTGTTGCGATTTTTTTGGCGCTTCCCAGATGATGTTTTCCTGTTTTACATTAGCTGTAATTTTTTTCACAAGAGATTCGTGAGCATGTCCGCTTGAACGGTAAATTCCAACTGTTCCGCTTTCTCTTGCTTCCGCAATTACTTTCCATGAGCCTGCTTCAATTTCTTTGTTCATCATCTTAATCCACATGGCGGGATGAATAATGATTCCTTCTTCTTTTGAACCAACTTCTGATAGCACTGTGTAATTCTTAGAGAGTTTTGAAATGTATTCGCATTTTTTATCGTGTTTAATTTCTATAGAGCCATCAGATACTTCTGCTGCATCAAGTTTATATTTGTCTATGAACTCGCAATACTCGTCAAACATTCCCCGAATAATAAATGCTTCAAAGAGTGTACCGCCAAAATAAACTTTCATATCTGCTTCCTTGTAAAGTTTTATTTTTTCGGCAAGATTTTTTGTAATCACAGAAGTGCCGAATCCGAGTTTGATGAAGTCAATGAAATCGCTGGCGCTTTCAATCAGGTCTTCTGCCTGACGGATGCTGAGCCCTTTATCCATCACCATCGTAACGCCATCTTTTCTCGGGCGTTTTGTTCTTTTTGGAATATGCGGGAGTGTTATATTCATCTTTTTCTGTAGGATTTAATCATGTCAATCACGGTTCTGTTTTTTCTGAGTTCGGGTAGGAATTTAAAAATCTCTTTGTGTTTTTTGTAATCCAGTTGAAGTGCGCTCTGAAGATACGTGAGCGCTTCTTGTTTTTTCCCAACCCACAAAAGGCAAGCAGCCATTCGGTAAAAAAGTTCTGCACTGTCGGGGTGATGCTTGATTCCCATAGCGAGAATTTCAACAGCTTCTTCTTTTTGTCCCTCTTCAAAAAGTAAATTGGAATAATCCAGCCAGATATTTTCTACGGAAGGATCAATCTCAGTTACTTTTTTGTAGGCATCAATGGCTTCATCAATGAAACCTAATTTCTGATAGGCATCTCCTATCACATACCAATAATCCGCGTTTGTTTTGTCAATCTCAATTGCCTTTTTCAGGTAATGAATTCCCTGTGTAAGTTTATCCTGCTGGTCAAGAACAATTCCCATTCCTATCCACGCATCAGCAAGATTCGGGTCAAGTGAAACTGCCCGATTGTAATTGACGAGCGACTGCTCAAAATTTTTCAGCTTCTCATAGCACTCTCCGATATAGCAATACGTTATCGCTTCAGGTTTTTCATGCTTGAATGTTTCTTCGTAGCAGGCAATCGCTTCTTTGAGCTTATCCAGATTGGCGAGCGAGTTTGCTTTGTTGAAATAGGCTGGCGCGAAATCTTCTTTTATTGCGATGACATAATCATACGCTTCAATTGCTTTTTCAAAATTGCCGAGGCGGTTATATACGACACCCAAATTAAACCAGGCGCAGCTGCTGTAAGAATGCTTGTCAAGAAATTTATTAAAGTATTCTACCGCTTCGTTATCTTTTCCACCCACTTCAAAACAATAGGAGATTTCATAGAGCGCAGCATCGTTCTTAGGATTAATATCTATCACTTTCTTCAGACAAAAAATTGCATCATCAAACTCTTCAAGGTTCTCATGTTCGAATGCGAGATACAAATATCCGTCTTCAATAAGTTCTTTCTGACCTTCGGCATGCTCAATTGCTTTTTTGAAATTCTCAATTGCTTTTTCAGGAAGTCCTGTCAGGCTGTAAATAGAACCGCGTGTCATAAAAATTTCCGGATGAAGCGGGTCAATGATTTCCGCCTGTGAGAGAAGTTCAAGCGCCTTGCGTGTTTCCTTGTTCGCGCTGAGCATCTGTGATTTTCGGATGGTAAATTCTATGGAGAAAGGATATTGCTCCAGCGCAAAATCAACCGCCTTGAGCGCCTTCTGATATTGGTTGGAAGTGAGAAAATAATCTATAAGAATGTCGAATTCATCCGCATCAAAAAAAGCGCGTGTATTATTTTCAAGCATTTCTTCAAAGCGCTTTATCAAATCATTGTGCTGCATGGCAAACAAAGTTAAAAGAAAATGAATAGCGGATATTTTGAAATCATTCACACGTTTTATTTTTTTTAACTCTTAATCCACCCGAAAAATTATCTTTGTTCCTCTTAAAATCAGGCAACGTGCTTATAAAATCCATATCAGGAATTCGCGGAACAATTGGCGGCAAGACGGGCGAGAACCTGACTCCTGCCGATATTGTAAAATTCACTTCTGCTTATGGAACCTGGGTGATTAACCAAAAAACGAAAGGGAAAAAAGTAAAAGTAGTGATTGGAAGAGATGCGAGAATCTCTGGAGAAATGGTGAGTAAATTAGTTTCATCTGCTTTACTAGGTCTCGGAATTGATGTGGTTGATTTGGGGTTATCCACAACACCCACGGTTGAGATTGCAGTGACAGATGAAAAAGCGAACGGAGGAATCATTATTACAGCCAGCCATAACCCGAAACAATGGAACGCCTTGAAACTTCTGAATGCTGATGGTGAATTTATTTCTGAAAAAGAAGGACAGCTGGTTTTGAAAATAGCTGAAGAAGAAAATTTTGCATTTGCGGATGTTGCTTCTCTCGGAAGGAAGACAGAAGTAAATGATTATTTTAAGAAACACATAGATAAAATTCTTGCACTCAATTTAGTTGATAAAAAAGCAATCAAGGAAAAGAAATTCAGGATTGCTGTTGACGCTGTGAACTCCACAGGTGGAATCGCTGTTCCGATGCTTCTGGAGGCGCTTGGTGTTGAAACTATTTTTAAAGTGAATTGCGATCCTACCGGTGATTTCGCCCATAATCCTGAACCTCTGCCGGAACACCTTCGTGATTTATCTAAAGCGGTAACAAAAAATAAAGCGCACCTCGGCATAGCGGTTGACCCTGATGTGGACCGCCTTGCGATAGTTTGCGAAGACGGAGAAATGTTCGGTGAAGAATATACACTGGTGGCTGTAGCGGATTATATTTTGAAGCATTCAAAAAAAGGAAATACCGTTTCAAACCTTTCCTCCACCCGCGCGCTGAAAGATGTAACAGAAAAAGCCGGAGGAAGTTATTTTGCTTCCGCAGTCGGAGAAGTGAATGTGGTGGAGATGATGAAAAAACAGAAAGCAGTGATTGGCGGAGAAGGTAATGGCGGAGTGATCTATCCTGAAATACACTACGGAAGAGATGCGCTGGCAGGCATTGCTTTGTTTCTTACACATCTTGCAAAGTTTGGAAAATCATGTTCTATGCTCAGAGCCAGTTATCCGGATTATCATATTTCAAAAAATAAAATAGAACTGATAAATGGAATTGATGTAGATAAAATTCTGGCAGGTGTAAAAGAAAAATATAAAAAGCAGCCGATCAGTACGGTGGACGGAGTTAAGATTGAATTCGGAAAAGAATGGGTTCATCTCCGAAGGTCAAACACAGAGCCCATCATCCGGATTTATTCTGAAAGCGAGTCGCAGTCAACAGCAGATAATTTGTCCCAAAAAATAATTTCAGATATCAAAGAACTTATTAAGTCAAACCGAAACGTGCATTCATCATGACGGTTTATCTGGACAATGCCGCTACCACTCCTCTCGACAAAGAAGTTTTAGATGCAATGCTTCCATTCATGCAGGAGCATTTCGGAAATCCTTCTTCCATACATTCTTTTGGCAGAAAAACGCGCGCTGCCATTGAAGGAGCCAGAAAAATAATTGCAAAGAATCTGAATGTTTCCCCTGCCGAAATATTTTTTACTTCCGGAGGAACAGAAGCCATCAACACCGCCATCAGAAGTGCAGTGGATGATTTAGCGGTGAAACATATCATCACCAGTAAAATCGAACACTATGCAGTTCTTCATTGTGTTGAAGCGCTTGAACGTGCAGGAAAAATAAAACTAAGTTATATCAATCTCGATAAGAAAGGCCATATTGATTTGAATCATTTGGAAGAGTTAGTTGCAAGTGGTCAGCCGTCAGGTGATAAGCAACAACGGACATTTGTTACGTTGATGCACGCCAACAATGAAATCGGAAATCTTCTCCCGATGAAGAGAGTGGGGGAGATATGTGAAAAACACAATGCAATTTTTCACTGCGACTCTACGCAAACGATGGCGCATTATAAAATAGATTTGCAAAGCGTGAATGTTCATATGGTAAATGGCACAGCACATAAATTTCACGGGCCGAAAGGAATTGGTTTTTTATATATCAGCAGCAAAGTCAAAATTCAACCGCTGATTTATGGTGGCTCGCAGGAAAGAAACATGCGTGGTGGAACTGAAAATCTTTATGGCATTGTTGGAATCGGAAAAGCGTTTGAGATTGCCCATCGTGAGATGCAAGCGCATCACGCTCATATTCAGGGATTGAAAACCTACATGATTGAACTGCTGGAAAAAAATATTCCGGGAATTGAATTTAACGGTGACGCAAAAGGAAGTTCGCTTTACACGGTTCTGAATGTGCAGTTCCCCCCTACAGAAAACGCAGAGATGATGCTTTTTAATCTTGACATAGCAGGAATTGCTGTATCGGGCGGAAGCGCCTGCGCTTCTGGCAGCAACCAGGGCTCGCATGTTCTGAAAACGATTGGTGCAGATATGAATCGTCCGTCAGTAAGATTTTCTTTCAGCAAATACAATACAATAAAAGAAATTGACTATTGCGTTGCAAAATTGAAAGAGTTGTTCTTAGTGAAAGTTTAAATTTGTTTTTTTTATCGTGAAATTCCCCAGACAATATCCGCTAGTACTATTCTTCTTTCTTTATTATTTTTCTTTTTCTCATTCTCAGGTAATTGACAGCCTTAAAAATGTTTTGAAGTCAGCGAAAGAGGACACTAATAAAGTCAATACACTCTCCAACCTTGCCTGGCAACTGCATAACATTGACAAATATGATGAGTCGTTAAAATATATTAAGGATGGTATTGCGCTGGGAGAAAAACTTAAACACCATTCCGAACTTGCTATTCTTTACAGGCGGTACGGAGATTACTTCAACTACACGGGAGATTATGTTGAAGCGTTGCAGGAGTACACAAAAGCTCTTGACCTTGAAACGCTTTCGAGCCGAAAAGATAAGATGGCTGTTTGTTACGAACGGATTGCTAAGTTGTACGTAACCACCAAGCAGTATCCGAAAGCGGTGTCTAATTTTCTGGATGCGGTGAAACTTTGCGAATACCTGGGCGACACCATGCGCACGGTTGATATTTTTATTTCGCTCTGGAACGTTCATTACAAAAAAATGGATGATGCAAAGAATGCTGCCGGTTATTTAAACCGCGCTCATGAGTTAGTCAATAACTCTTCAGGCGATAGTTTGCGTGGAATAGTATATAATAAAATCGGAAAGTTTTATTTCAAAGAAGGAGATTATGAAAAGTCAGCCGAATTTTTAAACAAAGCCATGCATCTTCATTTGGAGAAGAATGACAAGAAGCGGCTCTCCACAGATTATTATGATATTGGAAACCTCTATGAGAATACCGGAAATTATCAGAAGGCGCAGGAATATTACCGGAAAATATTAGCGATACGGGAAGAAATCGGAACAAAGCACGATCAGGCGCTGGCAAATAACAATGCCGGATGGGGCTATCAGTTAACAGGCGATTATCTGAGAGCGCTTGAACTGCAACTCAAATCATATAGGTTGTATGTTGAAACAGGAGACGATGTGAATATCGCTTATCCGCTCGGAAATCTCGGAATCATTTACAACCAATTGGGCGCGTTTGAAAAAGCCATTGAGTATTCAACAAAGGCAATGGCGCTTTTTGAAAGGAACAAAGATTTCGGTGGGGTGGCAGAAGCGTATAACAATATTGGAAATGCATATAGTAATCTGGATAAGTATGATAAAGCAATTGAGAATCTTCAGAAAGGATTAGATGTTGCGAAGAGTGAAAGTAATGATTACGAAACAAAAAATTCGTATGAAGGGTTTGCCGATGTCTATCAAAAGATGGGAGATTACAAAAAGGCATTTCAGTCCTATAAACTATTTTCTCAGGTGCGCGACAGCATCATGAACCAGGAAAATATTGAGCGCGTAAGCCGCATGCATTTCAGTCTGGAGAATGAAAAAAATCAGAAAGCGATTGAACTGCTGAATAAAGACGCGCAACTGAAAGAAGCAGAACTGAAAAAACAGCGCACCATTATTTACGCGGCAATAGTTGGAGTTATTCTCACCCTGCTGCTGGTGTTTTTCGCCTTTCGCGGCTATTTGAGAAACCGGAAAACAAATGAACAGCTTTCCCGTTTTAATTCAGAAATCTCCTCTCAGAAAAAAGAAATTGAAAACACTTATCAGAATGTAAAACTTTTGAGCGAAATCGGAAAACAAATCACGTCCTGCCTCACGGTAGAGAAAATCATCGAGACCACGTATGAAAATATTAATCAGCTGATGGATGCTTCCTCCTTCTGGATCGGCATTTACAATGAAACCACGCAGCGCCTTGAATATCCGCTCGGAAAAGAAAAAGGAAAAACAGTGGGCTCTGCGTATTACAATTTATCTGAAAACAACCACCTGCCTGTTTGGGCGTTCAAAAACCAGAAAGAAGCTTTTGTGAATGATTATTTGAAGGACTATGCTAAATACATTCCTAACGGCATGCCTCCTAAACCCGTTGCCGGAGAAATGCCTGAATCATCTATCTGGATTCCGCTCATTTCAAAAGACAGGCACACGCTGGGCATTATCACCATTCAGAGTTTCAAGAAAAATTCGTACACCGAATATCACCTTAACATTGTCAGGAATCTGGCGCTCTTTACTTCCATCGCTGTTGAAAACGCACTGATGTATGAGCAAGTGGAGCGAAAAGTTAAAGAGCGCACCGCCCAGGTGGTGAAACAGAAAGAAGAAATTGAACTCACCTATAAGAATATAAAACTGCTCAGCGAAATAGGGCAGCAGATCACTTCCTGCCTCTCGGTGGAGAAAATTATTGAGACAGCGTATGAAAACATTAACCGCCTGATGGACGCGTCTGTTTTCTGGATTGGAATTTATAATCAGCCCGGGAACCGTTTGGATTTTCCGGGAGCATTTGAGAAAAGAAAAAGACTTCCGTTCTTTTTTATTCCGCTGGACGATCACAACAAGCTTTCCTCCTGGTGCTTCAACAACAAGCAAAGTATTTTCCTGAACGATGTTCAAAACGGATTCCGCAATTACCTTCCGCACCTTACTTCCTATGGAGCCGTGATGGGAGAAATGGTATCCTCCATCATTTACCTGCCGTTGATCTCGAAAAACAACAAAGAGGTGGGCGTGATAACCGTTCAGAGTTTCAAAAAGAATGCCTACACGGAATATCACCAGAACATTCTGAAGAGTCTTGCCGTGTTTGTGAACATCGCTCTTGAAAACGCGTTGATGTATGAAGGGGTAGAACAAAAAGTGAAAGACCGAACCATGGAAGTGGTGAAACAGAAAGAAGAGCTGGAAGAAAAAAACAAAGACATCACCGACAGCATCAAATATGCATCGCGCATTCAGCACGCGCTGCTGGCAAGCGATGATTACATCAGCAAACAGTTGATGGATTATTTTGTTTTTCTTAAGCCGAGAGATATTGTGAGCGGAGATTTTTACTGGATGGCGGAGAAAGGCGATAAACTATTTTTTTCGGTAGTGGATTGCACCGGTCATGGCGTGCCCGGAGCGTTTGTCAGCATCATTGGCAATAACGGATTGTACCGCGCTGTGAATGAATTCGGATTGGAGAAACCCTCAGAGATACTCGATAAACTGAACGAACTGGTGGAAGAAACTTTCAGGCAGAGCAGCAATGGCGAGATAAAAGACGGAATGGATATTGCGCTTTGCTGTTATGACCGCAAGAATAAAACACTGGAGTTTGCCGGAGCCAACAATCCGCTGTATCACATCAGCAACGGGGCGCTCACCGAAATAAAAGGCGACAAGCAGCCCGTAGGCGCTTTCGAGAACAGAAAAAAGTTTACCAACCAAATCATCAGTATAAAAGAGAACGATTCAATTTATATTTTCTCCGATGGCTATGCCGACCAGTTTGGCGGCTCGCATGCAAAGAAATTCAAGTACAACCAGTTTAAAGCCATGCTTCTCTCCATGCAGGATAAACCAATGACAGAGCAAAAAGAAGTTCTTGACAAAACAATTTTAAGCTGGATGGGCGATTTAGAACAGGTGGACGATATCTGCGTGATTGGGGTGAGGGTGTAAGGACAAGGAAGATGTAAGAGGGCATGGTTCGGCTTTGCTCAACACAGGGATGGCAGAGGGTAAAGTAAATTTACCGTGAGTTCGGGTTCAAAGTAAAATGTTGTTCGACCCCGAAGGGGTCGGATGTGAATAGCTAAATGTTTTTCTATTCACATTGGACTCCAAAGGAGTCCAATAACAAACAATGCTTTCGGATTAAAATCAATGTAGTAGGACTTACGCACTTTGGACTAAAGTCCCTATTATTTTTCATTATTTGCCACGACCTTAAGGTCGTGGCTATTGAAATAACCGAAAAAATGGCTTCAGCCAAAAGAGTGCGTAAGTCTTATGTAGAATAAGTTTGAACCCGAATTTAAGTTAAATATAGAAGAGAAATGATTTACTGGAAAACAACTTTCTTTTTCCCTTTACTTGGAGAAGGGGCGGGGATGGGCTTCTTCATCTTACTTGCAAACCACTCATGAAAAGGGAAAAGCTCGTGGGTGAAGGGCTCCCATTTTAGTTCGGAGTCTGGAGTTTTGAGTTGGGAGTGAGCAGCCATTTTTGATTTTGAATTTCCTTCAAACTCCGAACTCCCTGCTCCTAACTTTTCCATGTATTTATCCGTGCCGCCATTCAATAGGTTGAACCCAAATCCTTTTCTTTCCGCCATCAGCAGCAGGTTGCGTATTATTTTATCGCGCGCGCTGATAGGAGCTTCAGCTTTTGTGCGGGAGAAAAACTTTTTTAAACTATACACCGCCAAACTGGCTTCATCCAATTGGTTCATTTCAACCAGCGTCATTATTTTGAGCGTGCGCCTGCCTATTTCCCAGCCGGCTTTGTCTGCCGATAGTTCTCTTTCCTGCGAAAGAAGGTTGAGCGCCTCGCGGAATCTTTCTTTCTTGAAGAGCGCGTTGGCAAGCAGGTAATGGTATTTGGCATCGCGGAACTCGCCCAGTTCTTTGCGGGTGGCGGACGAAATCATTTTCTCCGCCATCGTAATGGCATCTTCATATTTCTCCATGGCAAACAGGGCGTAAAACTCCTGCTCAAGGGCGATGCAATAGTTTTCTGAACCGGCATTGAAATACTTTTGCGCTTCGCGTGCATCCTTTGCCGCCTGCGTATAATCTTTTAAATAAAACTCGCAGCGCGAAAGATTATCATACACCACTCCCAAACGCTGCCTGCGGTAAACCGATTTGTTCTCCATAACAACATCTAATAATTCCAGACAAACGCTGCGGGCTTTAGAATAATTATTGCGGTGCTGATAAAACCCCAGCTCTAAAAACTTGTGATAATATTTTATGTAGGCGGATTTTGTCTGCTCGTAATATCCGTCTAGCTCGGCAGTGGCTATTGCAAAAAATGTATTTAGCTTTTTATCATCGGGCTTGCTTGTATAATCGCTTAATAGTTTTAACTCATGATAACAATGCTCCGCTTTATTCATCATGCGGTTGAACTCCAAATACTTTTCCATTTCCTTATTAATCTGTTCAAACTCTTTTTTTCCTTTCTTCCAGTTTATTGTTGTTTTCTTTAGCTTAAGATGTTCTACTAGGATGGAATACTCCTCGTATTCTTTTGCGAGAAGAATAATTTCATCGAGCATATAAGGCAGCAATGGTAATTTCTTTTTAGAAAAATACAATTGCCTGAACTGGGCGCTCTTCTTATTTATCTTGACGATGGCATAATCGGCTTCGTCCAAATCCTTCTGTTTGTCGTCAGAAATATCGGTGAGCAGCAGGTCTAATATTTTTTCTTTCAGGCGGTGTTTGAGCACCACAAATGTTTCTGCTTTTTGGGGAGTTCCGTAAATATAAATGCAGCAGGTTTCCGCTTCCGGCAGTTCGCTGCGGCTTTGCAGGTAATCAAAGAGTTTTAATGACAGGGTGTTTTCTTCTCCCTCTCTGCTGGCAAAGCAGGAAAGAAATTTTTTAACAAGTTGTGTTTCGTTGGGCGTTAAACTGTGTATGAGCGAATAAAGTATTTCCATGTTGTGTATTGCAAATCAGAATTAATCATTCAAATACCCCATTCTTCTACGGAGCAACATTGCCTCAGGAAGGGTATCTTCTTGTCTGGCTGGCGAATCATTAAAAAAGGGTACTGGCGCGTTATCCAGAATCATCGCTTCCAGCAATATGTCTCGCAGCCGGATGCACAGTTTTAAAAGAAACTCCTGCGATTTTTTATCTGTGAAGCCGCACCAAATTTCTTTACTACAATCCTTTAGAGCAGGGCATTTTTTTTGACTGAGCAGGTAATCGAATAATCTTTTTATAAAGGTGTTTGCCTCCACAAAACGCATGAATTTTTTTTCATATCGTATTGCTTCGGGCGTTAAACCGTGAATGAATTCATGAAGATGTTCTATGGTGTTTGGATTAATCATTAAACAAAGGTATAAGAAAAAAACAATTTTCAAACAAAATTATATAGCCGAATGTAATCAGAAGCCGATTTTGTCCCCCGATTTTTTCAACGGGGGTTGTTCCTTTGTTTTCTAAACCGATTACACCGATTCTGAAAACCAATGATTCCACTGATAAAAAACCATCTGTGTAATCTATTTCTGAAATCTGTGTAATCACAAAAACAAAACACAATGAAAAAATTAATTCTTTCTTCCGTCATGCTGTTCGGCATGTTTGCCATCAGCGCGGCTCCTGCAGCAAAAGTGCAGTGCGGTGTGAGCGATGACCAGATTGCCTACTATCTGCAAACCTGCTCGCATCATCACACGGTTTATTGGGTGCGTGATATTGTGGGCACATGCAACTCGGCAGCAGGAATTGAACTAGGAACCGCCACGGTTTACGTAAGCAATGGAGTTATTGTTAGTCATGCGGATCCAAAATCGCCTAATTAATAAAGAAAAGAAAAAACATCGCTATGAAACAAAACAATAAAACCAGCAACGGCATAAAGGATATGTTCAACTACAAAGCCATAAACGGTTTGCTTGAGAATATATTTTTTGTTGCCTTGCTGGTGATTGCCGCGGGGGCGTTGTGCGAATATGTGCTCAAGCCCCTGTGGCATTTGTTGAAAGGTTATTTGACGATGCCCCTGCCTTAAAGGGAGAAAAAAAACAGTTGCTAAATCCCTAAAGGATGAAAGGCAAAGTACGAGTTACGAAATACGATATACGAGGGATGGATTTAACTCGTACTTCGTATTTCGTATAATTAATCTCCCTTTAGAGTAGGGGTAAAACACAAACAATAAAAACAAAATCAAAATGAAAAAACTTAACTTTACAAAGACAATATTGCTGGGAGTGGCAATTTGCTTAACGGCAAATGGAGTGTTTGCACAACCAACTACGCCAACATGGGCAAAAACATGGAACAGTTCAAGCACTAAAATTGATGCTGGATATGCTATAACCACCGATGCATCAGGAAATGTGTATGTAACAGGAGCAGAGAATACTTCTAATCCGGTAACTACAGATCGTTCTATACAAACCATTAAGTATAACCCTTCAGGTACTTTAGTATGGAATACACGAACTAATGTTGTTTCCTCTACAGGCAATTGTGATGTAGAAGCCGGCTACGCAATTGCAGTTGATGCCAGCGGGAATGTTTGGGTTGCTGCTGTTACTTATACTACTTCTGCTTCAGAATATGATGACCTTACACTGATTAGATATAACTCTTCAGGAGTTGTTCAAACTAATTATCCAAAACATTATGTTGATTTAGATAATTGCGGTACGGGTGGAGGTGTTCCAAGGGGAATTTGCCTTGCAGTTTATGACGCAAGTAACGTATATGTAGGAGGTTCTTCATTTGACGGTACCAACTGGAAATTAATTGTTCTCAAGGATAATGTCGGCAATTCTGGGTGGGGATGGAGCGGTACGCCATACACCAAATCAGGAAGTTCTGCCGGTTACGGAAAGGAACATTGTGCAACCGATTTAAAGGCGACCTCAAGCGCTGTATATGTAACGGGATGGATACAAAATACTAGCCAAGGGAGAGATTGGTGGACAGCTCAACTCAACGCTTCAACCGGTTCACAAACATGGGGCGCTCAATATGATAATAGTGCAAGCACATTGTCTGATGTTCCAAACGCTTTGGCTGTTGATGGTGCAGGCAATGTTTATGTTGCGGGTTATAGAACTACCTCTTCAAATGGAACGGATGGTGTGATAATAAAATATAACAGCAGCGGTAGTCTAATATGGACAACCCCCTACAACAATTCAAGTTATAATAAAGATGAAGTTTTCACTGATGTGGCGATTGGTGTTAAATGCACTTCCTATGATATAGTATATGCTGGAGGATATATGGTAAAAAATACGGGTGCTTCAGCGGATGCCGATTATTTGCTTGCCGCTTATGATGCAAATGCAGGAGGACTTTCTACATGTTGGAGTACAAATCCTGTAACTTATGATGGTGCAGCATCTGCACCTGAAGCAAGTGGAACTGATTACGGATATGCAATAGAATATGCATCCATAACAAACAGAATATATATATCGGGTATGAGTGATGAACTTGTTGGCAGTACCAAGACCATAAATATTACTACGCGGGGATATAATGCTACTAATGGAAGCAATGTTTGGAGTGCTTCTTATGATTATGGTTCTGATGCCATTTTAGCAGATGATGGGATGTTTTGGAAATATGGTTTAAAAACTGTTTACAAAAGTTGCTATGGAATAGATTTTGTTTATGTGGAAGGAAATAGTGTTGTTCAGAATGAAAGTAATGATTTTATCACCTTAGAATATGGTGCAACTGGTGCCTGTGATGGACCTGTACTTGATGGAGGGCGGTATGCACAATTATCAGAAAGCAACTCTGTTGAGTATGGACTATATCCCAATCCATTTTCTACAAATGCTGTTTTAACATTGGCTGCTGAAACTAAAATCAACAATGCGGTTTTATCGGTTTATGATATTACAGGCAGAGTAGTTTCAGCAATCAATAATATTAACTCAGGCGATATTGTTATTGACAGAGGAAATATGCCGCAAGGTTTGTATTTTTATAAGTTATCTGATAGCGCAGGAATTATTGCATACGGAAAATTTATTATTGCAGATTAATACAAATAAATTTATGCAGAGAGTGCCATTGATTTTTTTGGCGCTCTCTGCTTTTTTTAATACCTTTATGAAATGAAAAATAACTTACAATTAATTTTTATTTTATTTGCCGTCAGAGGTTTTCTTCCGCCTGTTTCTTGTGCGCAAATTCCAAGCTGGGCATGGGCAAAACAAGCAGGAACAAACATGAATGTAGAGGCGTTTTCCGTTACTGCCGATGCTTCAGGCAATAGTTATGTGATGGGAATGTTCGCAGGAACATCTATCACCTTTGGTAGCACTACGTTGAACGCTCTTGTTGGTTCCACAGTAACTGGCGACATATTTCTTGTTAAATATAATGCCATTGGAGGTGTGGTTTGGGCAAAAAATGCAGGGGGAAAGGATTGGGATCAAGGCGAATCAGTTGCTTCTGATGGTTTTGGAAATTTATATATGGCAGGATGGTATTGGAGTGACACCATCATTTTTGGCTCCGATACCTTAATCAATGCCGGTGTCTCCGGTTATCCTATCGGCACTACAGATATGTTTATTGCGAAATACGATACTGCCGGAAATATCCTTTGGGCAAAAAGGGCGGGAGGAACTTTGGGTGATTCTGCATTATCTGTTACTGCCGATGCTTTCGGAAATGTTTATGTGGTTGGAAGTTTTAAAAGTTCATCCATCACCTTTGGCTCTACTACATTGACCAATGCAGGTGGTAATTATGCTATGTTTATTGTGAAGTACGATGCCAACGGCAATGTTCTGTGGGCAAAAAGCGCGGGTGGAAATAATCCTGATTGTCCAGCATCCGTTTCTTCCGATGCCTCCGGTAATGTTTATGTGGCGGGAACGTTTAGGAGTTCTTCCATTACTTTTGGCTCTACTACATTAACAAATACGAATTCTGGATGGGCAGAAATATTTATTGTTAAATACGATGCATCTGGAAATGCTCTATGGGCAAAAAGCGCCAGTGGAATTACGGGTGATTATGCAACCTCTGTTTCTTGTGATGCGTTTGGTAATGTTTATATGGCAGGATATTCTTATAGTTCCTCTATCACTTTTGCTTCTATTACCCTGCCACATATCAATGCTTCTGATATATTCATTGTAAAATACGATACTTTGGGAAATGTGCTTTGGGCGCAAAGGGCGGGTGGGGGAGGTAATAATGATGCTGCGTGGTCGATGGTTGTAGATAATTCAGGTAATATCTATTTGACAGGAGAATTTTCAAGTAATACCATCATCTTTGGCTCAACTATTTTAAGTTCTCCCAATAATTCAGCAGACATATTTGTGGTAAAATACGATTCGTCTGGGAGTGTGATTTGGGCGATAAGAGTTGGTGGAAATGATGCAGATATTCCTAAATCTATTGTTGCAGATGCTTCTGGCTATGTATATGTGGCAGGATATTTTGAAAGTCCGTCAATTTCCTTTGACGCCACTACATTAAGCACCAGCGCTCAGATACATAAGATGTTTATTGCAAAGTTAGGCATAGTTACCGGAGTCAATGAATTTATCAATAAAGAAGAAATAAATATTTATCCTAATCCCACGGGCGGGGTGTTTAATTTGAAGATGGGTCAATTTGAGAATTTGAAAATGAAGAGTATTGAAATCTATAATGTATATGGAGAAAAGATTTTCTACAATAATCATTTT
>JACRAM010000022.1 GCA_016213405.1 Bacteroidota bacterium | reverse complement strand
TGGGATGACATGCAGTCATTGGAACAGGCAAAAATGGTTTCTAAAAAGCACAAGATAAATTTCAATGAGTTGGCGCGCTGGTCGAAAATTGAAGGTAAAAAATCCAAATACGATATATTTCTGCGGTTTATTGGCAAGAAAACACCCCCCCTTAATTTCATGATACAACCTCTTTCTTCTTGTACCGTCTGATATTTGCATATATCCAATGCTATATCACAAATAAAATAAATAAATTTCAATGAAATTTTTAAAAATACCTTCCGATAAGAATCTGGCAGAGATTTTAGAAATCCGATGTGAAAGTTTTCATGTCGGATTTTTTGTTCAATAAGGAGATGCGACAATGATAGGAAAAGCTCTGGTCCGCGTTTCAGAACTATCCGAAAGGATTTTTCACGGGTTAGCAAATCCGCAATTGCTTGGAGATAGAATTCAAAGTATTGCACGAGTGATTGGGGCGAGTTCCGTTACTCAAGCCGTTATTGACAGAATACATACTGATAAAGCGCTTCAAGCTGTTATTTCAGTTCCGGATGAAAAATTTTTAAGCCCCGAACATTTTGCGGATTTGAGCCGCAGATTTGTTGTTTTACGCGATCTTTCTCCGGATGCGAGTGGGACGATTGATCTTGCGCCAAAAGGTGAAGCTGAATGGAAAGGATTGATCTTAGAAACTGGAGAGCGCGTACGCGGCAAGTTCAAACTTGAATTGGATTCGCTGCTTGGGGAATCGCTTGGAATATTGGATTTTGTAAGAGGCGTGAAATTATCACAAGCCAGGTTTGTCGCCCATAGCGGCATGGGAGCAAAATTGGAAAGAGCATTGATCCAATTCATGCTTGACCTTCATACGCGTGAACACGGTTACACAGAGTGGTGGCTCCCAGTTTTGGTTAATGACCGCGCGATGTCCGCGGTTTGATCAGGGTGCACCAATTCGATAAAGTTGAACTTGTAAGCGTTGTCGATCCAAAAGATTCTTTCGATGAGTTGGAAAGAATGACAGGATCGGCGGAAAACGTTTTGAAAAAGCTTGGCCTTCCATTCAGGAGAGTGCTGCTATCAACAGGCGATATGGGACAAGCATCAGCAAAAACATACGATCTTGAAGTCTGGCTTCCAAGCCAACAACGGTGGATGGAAATTTCATCTTGCAGTAATTGCACCGATTGGCAGTCGAGAAGGATGGAAACGCGAGTAAAAGGAGAAGGCAAACCGCAGTATGTCCATACATTAAATGGGTCAGGTGTCGCTGTCGGAAGGACGGTTGTGGCGATATTGGAAAATTTCCAAGAATCTGATGGAAGCATAACGGTCCCCGAAATATTACGGTCGTATGTTGGGGCCGAAAGGATAGTGAAATAATGGCAGTAAGTTTTAATTCGACAAAAGTAAATTCTGTTGTTTTGGCGGCAAGGAGAATGCCCTGCATGGCATCAAGAAGGAGATTTTTGGACGAATCTCCGGTTGGGACCTGGTGCGACCATCGAAATCAATCGATCGTTGGAGATGCGAATATTTTTGGACAGCTGATCCCTGGTAGGGTTTGGGGCGGGGGAATACCAATAATTTCGTGGCAAAAAGATATTCAAGCGAGCTTGGCGACTATTGCCCATATTCTCGTCTCAGCGCCTGAATTTGATAAAAGAACTACAGAAAAAGAAAAAATGCGGGCCGCATTACTTATTGCCGAATGCCATCGTTCAGTAATGGCAGAAGATGAGGAAGTTCGGAATACGGATAAATCAAGGACAATGAAGTTTATTGCCGAAACAATGGATTCCGATAACGGCTTAACTCTCGCTTATAGAGATATTCCAGGAGCATTTGAAAGATTATTTGGAGAGCTGCACGGCAGGAATTATGAAGTGCGGTTTATGAGGAATTTCACATTTAGAAATGGAAATGGGAAAGCATTAGATGGGCAAACATATGCTGTCAGCTTTATTTCATCTGAGGATTTTGCTTCAACAGATGAGGAGAAAGCGTGTAGAAAGGAAAAAGAGAAAGTGCTTCAAGAAAAGCAAAATTTAGTACTCAATGAAACAATAAGAATAACTTCAGAGAAGAGCATAGGAGAGGATGGCAAACAAATCGGGGCAGGAGGAATTAGGGGATTAGTTGACCAATATTTCAAACAAATTCCCACAGAGATTTTGTTAAGGCAAAATCCTAAAAAATTAGCGGAACAGATTAAACGATTTTTTGGAATTAAGGAGAGGATTTCAATTATTGGGGGATTAGAAGAGAAAAGCACTTCAAATTCTCAAAAAATAGAAAAAGCAAAAGTCCGCATTGGGATCAAAGACAGGCATTTGACAAAATGGCTGGCTAAAATATGTGAAATAATGACAGCGGAAGAGGTCGATATAGAATATTTGATTATTGAAAGTTTGGAAGAAGAAGGGAAAAGTATCGCTACTTTTAGCCTCCGAGATAAAAAAGGCCAGCCCATCAATACTGCGAAATTTGAAGAATTAAAAAGAAGGGTTATGGATCTTGTCGAAAAAGGGATCGGCCGGACAAGCCTTGTTGACAATATTATCGGTCCCGCGATGATACCGACTTCCAGTTCACATACTTGCGGAGCAAACCGTATTGCTCGAACAGTTCGAAACTTGATCGCGGCCGGGTTTGAGGCGGGGTTTTTGGATAGTGATTCAACATATGGCTTGAAAGTGCAAATGACAAATACCTTTGCCCTAGATAAAAATGGGTCGGGAAAGGGGCATTATTCCGATGAGGCGGTAATTGCCGGATTGCTTGATATTCATCACGATGACGCGAAATTAATACCAGCAAAAGACGCGCCGGAAATAAAAAACATAACAATAGGCGCGAAAGAGATCGCTTTTGGCGGCTTCATCAATAAACAAGACAAATCAATGGGAAGAAATACGATTAAATTTATTCTTTCTGCGACGGGAAGCGATGGTAAAACTATTATGTATGAATTTACAGGAGACTCGCCCGGAGCCAGCAATATAGAACTATTAGAAATATTTGGCGATGATTGCAAACTGCAGAAACAACTTGAACCTATAAGAGGCAATACGCCGACATATTTAATAAGTTTAGGTGAAAAATCACCGAAAAACATAAAGGAATATTTTGACGTTTTGGGATATAGAATTATCAATGACTCGACTGCCAATGAAAATCACGCGAAGAATGGGCGAATGGTTATATGCCTTGATAAGAAGTTGTCAGAAGGCGCTAAGGTGAAAATAAACGGGATAGTTAAGAAAATGGCAGAAGTTGATTTGATAGCGGAGCCATTGGTAACTTTTGAGCCGGATTTTAGAGATTTTGCTTCACTGTTGGAAAAAGCAACTAGAGAGGATAAAAGTATTTCGCAAATTGCGATAGATTATGAAGCACGGATCAAGGGAAAGATCGAAGATAAAGTGGTAGATGATATGCAAAAATTGCTAGGCATTATGTTTGAGTCTGTTGAAGCAGGTATAAATGCTAAGGAACCACTTTTTTATACGAAGCCATCGCCAATTGCGGGGAATGCGCCAAAATTTACTCAAATGGCTCTTGGATTTCCATACGAAACTATAGATGATTTTGTTGGCGCAATAAGATATGTTTTTGGCGAGACTCAAAGATTCAAGAAAGATCGCCGAAAAGGGAAAGGCCATCCCTCATTAAATGAAAGTTATTCGAAATGGCAATTCATGATAACAGCCCCATTAATACAAACAAGATATAACGCAAGAGAAGCGGAAATTGTATTAGAAGCAAAGCTGGAAAAAAACGAAGTGAATAGAGATGATAAATATGTGAAAGCTCTTTACGAGGCGTTCAAAAAAGCTTGGCAGGGAAATCCCGCAATTTCAAGTATAACTACGCAAGCTGCAGTATACGCTTACGCTTCAAATGAGTGGAATGCGCGGAGGGGCTTAATAGTTGCGGCGCCTACAGCAGGCGCATGCGGCGTAATTCCAGGAGTTCTTAAAGCTATGAAAGAATATTACAAATATTCAGATGAGGAAATATTTGCGCCAAGACGTTTAACGGAAGCATTGTTTGCGGCGGGGCTTATAGGCCTTTTGATAAACGGTAAAATGAGAATGAACGGCGGGAATAATGGCTGCCAGGCAGAAATCGGCGCAGCTTCAGCTATGGCAGCTGCCGCGGCGACAGAATTGATGGGAGGGTCACCGGCAGATGTTATGAATGCCGTGGCCTTTGCCTTAAAAGGATTTGAAGGGCTGGTCTGCGATCCTATCGGAGGGCTTGTCGCTTATCCATGCATGATCAGGAATGCCGTTGGCGCTGCAACGGCAATAACTGCGGCTACATTAGCGGCCAATAAATATTTGAGCGAGCTCTCTCCAGACGATGTCCTTGAAGGATGTATTGATGCATCAGATAAAATGCACGGCAGTTTAAAAGAAACAGGAAAAGGTGGGCTGGGAATTTCTACTGGCGGACTTCAGCTAGCCGAAAAATTAAAAGCATGCCAAGACTGTAAGGGATGTTCCTAAGAACTGTTAGCGTAGGTAGAGCATTATTCAGAGGCATTCAAGATGTTGGGATTTTTGCCCAAAAGACTGGAAGGATCGCACTTCAAGGAACAAGATTTGAACGTGGTTTTACAGATAAAACGGATGCGATATATTTGAATTGGCGTGCCGCTGTTGAAACGGCAAACTCTCTTGATGGTGTTGCACCTTATAAAAACCTTAAGGGATTTGAGGATGTTACTCTAACGCAATGGTTGGATTGGAAATGGCAGGTGCAGCATGCTTTCAAAAGCCCCGTTCTCTGTTTGGCAAAAAGTTTTATAAGATAAGGAGAAGATCATGCAAACTCATCCTACGGTTTTGAGGGGCCCAGTTTCCCAAGCTTCATTTCGTGAGGCAATGGCTCGCGTTCCTCAAGTTAGGGTGGACCAAGG
>JACRAM010000021.1 GCA_016213405.1 Bacteroidota bacterium | reverse complement strand
CACGATGTACGATTTATCCTAATCCCACGAGCGGAGTGTTTAATGTGCAGATGAGCCAATTTGAAAATTTGAAAATGAAAGACATTGAAATATATAATATGTACGGAGAAAAAGTGCCTGCTCATTTTCAAATTAACTCATCTTCAAATTCTCAAATTGATTTGTCTTCTCCGCCCGCAGGAATTTATTTCATTGAACTGAACACTTCAAAAGGAAATTATCATGGGAAAGTGGTTAAGGAATAGTATATGCGGAGCAGCAATGTTTTTTTCTGTCAACTTTGCGTTTGCCGACAGCGCAACTTTCTTTTGGGATTTTGGCGCAGGCGCAACTCCCCAAACCTCTACTCAACAAAACCCAACAGGGATTTTGTTTTCTTCCACAGGTGCTAAATCAGTTACGCTCACAGTAAACCGTTTTGGATGTACCGCCACTATTACTAAAAATGTTTCGGTAACAAATGTAATCAGTGGTAACAAAATCACCATCTGCCATAAGGGGAATACGATTTCTGTAAGTCAAAATGCTTTACAGGCGCATCTAAATCATGGTGATTGTATTGGTGCCTGTAATACTACTGGTGCAAGATTTAGTAATGAAAGTGTGGAAGCAACTCCTTCGGCAGAAATTATTTTGACTGCGATACCGAATCCTTTTTCAGAGAAAACAGAAATTGAATTCATGACAGATAGAGATGAAGAAATTTCCATTGAAGCGTATAATTATTCCGGGCAACTCGTGCGCCAGTTGTGCTTTGCTAAAACCGAAGCCGGAAAGAAATCAAAAATCATGTTTGATGCTCATGGATTAAGTAAGGGAATGTATTTTATAAAAGCGCAAACCACAAGTGAAGTACGCATCATAAAACTTGTGTTGATACAATGAACTTTATGAAGAGAAATTATAAACGGCATAAAAATTATGAAGAAACGCACAAATATATTTTTATTTTTCCTCTACCTCCTGTTGGCTGCAACCCTTTCGCTTCGTGGACAGTTCCGTAGTAACTTGAAACTTTCTGCAACCAAAAAGCAAAAAAAGCGGGGGACAGTTTTGCACACGGTGGACAGCAATTCGGTAACTTGACCGTTTCGCAACGACAAAAAAAAAGAAAACAAAAACCCACCCTGCGCATTTTTGAAAATTTATTTTGCTCACGCACATTTGGCACATTGCCTTTGCCCCAACCGCACAAACCAACCGCAGGGGCAAAGTCAAAGAGCCAAATCTTCCTGCACACAAAAAAAACAAACAGGAATAAATAGTATTTTTATCCCATTATTTATATATTTTTTTATCTAAAAACATTACACAATGGAAAATTCTTTCACAGGCAAAACGGATGACTTTGTTCGCTGGTGCGAAAATGCATTCAACCATTACAAGAATAGTTATTATGAAGATGCATTAACCAATATGCGAAAAAGCGGTGAAGCCGCCTGCAAACTGATGTTCATTTACAAATACAATGAAAAAGTCGCAGCAGAAAAAATTGCAGGAAAGAGTTACAAAGAACTGATTCAACTCATCATTTGGGAAAACCTCGCTCCGCGCAGAGTAATCAATTGGTTGGAATCATTGCAGATTCACGGAAACACAGCCACGCACGACAACCGCGTAATGCAGGAGCAGGCGCATTACAGCATTACCGCTTTGCGTTTACTTATTGACTGGATGTTTCGAGAGTTTCTGAAAATAATGATTCCCTCACGACTGAAAAAAGCGATGGCGGAAGCCGAGGGAATATATTCATCTAAGGATGCAGGAAAAAAATTGCAAGAGGAATTAAGCAAAATGAAAAGGGAAAAAGAGGAATTGGAAAGAAATCTTTCATCGCTGAAAGAAAAAGGCGGAGAGGAAAATGAAAAGTTTCAGAAATTTTCAGATGAACTCCAGAAATCCATTTCACGAATAAAAGAATTGGAAGAAGCCCAGCACCGAATCAAAATTCTTGAAGAAGAACTGGCAAAAACAAAAAGAGAAGCGGAAGATTTTAAGCAGCAACAAACGCAAATTATTCCTAAGAAAAAACAACGGAGAGTTTTCAGCAAAAAATATGCGCTGCTCGTTTTATTGCCTATTGCTGTTATTACAGTCCTGTTTTTTCTGTTCAAAAAGAATTTTACTTCTTCAGAAACAAAAGAAACTGTTTCATTAATGAAATCCCAACCTGACACTTTCAAAGTAGAAATTCTTCCTCTTTCTATTCTTCAGGATAATCCAAATATTCAAATCAAATTTGAAGATGCGCTTGAAAGCAGATTGAAAAAAACAATTCAGGAACATAAATTGCCAATGAGTGTTTTTTATAATGCTTCTTTCACTAAAACATCTGTTTCCTCAGATGATGCGATTAACGAAGGAATAAAAAACAACTCTTCATTGGTGGTGTATGGAGAAATCTATGAACCAGGGGTTTCAGATAGCGCACAGGTGAACATAAAATATTCCATGACCCGAAAGGACAACCGAATGCTTGATGAAACAGGAGTAAAATCTTTCATGCGGCTTACCGACAGTTCTGCAATTAAAATAATGATGGATGTGGAATGCTTTATTCAATTTGCAATGGCGGATAATTATATGAGCAAAAAAAAATATTCCGATGCCCTTGCCTTGCTCTATCAGGTGAAACCGATTTCAAAAAGACAAATTCGGGATTTATCTCAAATCATCTGCGAGTGTCATTTTGCGCTGAAGAATTATCCTGCAACAATTAAAGAATTGGAAAAATATATAAAACTTGATTCAACCGAAGGTTATCCTTATGCTTTTATGGCGAATGTTTTAAAAGCGTCAGGCAAACTGGGGGAAGCGGAAAAGTATTATGAAAAATCGTTACTGGTAGAACCCAACAATGTGAACACCCTTTTGAATTATGCCGAGTTGCTGGCAGATAAAAATGTAAAAAATAAAATGTACAAAGCGAGACAACTCGTTCAACAGGCGATAAAATACGACAGCACGAATGCAACTGCATGGTATTATTTAGGCAGCTGGGAATGGCAGATGAATAATGCAAAAAGCGCACGCGATTACTTTTACAAATGTTTAAAGTTTGATTCCACGAATATCGCAGCAAAGAAAAGTTTGGCAAAAATTCTTGCATTTGATTTCAAAGAACCCGAAAAGGGAGTTGAATTGTTAAGCAGTATTCTAAAAAAAGACAGCACCGATGCTGCGGCTCTTTTCATCCTTGCAAATATTTATACTTCCACTAATCTGAAAGATTCTCATAAAGCAGAATATTTATTTGCAAAAAGTAAAAAGTATGTACCGAATACAAATGATTATTCCAATCAGTATGGATTGGGAATGACCGCACAAAACAAAGGAGATTTTAAAAACGCGGAAGAACATTACCTGAAAGCATACGCTCTTGACAGTTCCGATATGCTTTTATGCACTTACATCAGTCAGGTGTATATCTCATTAGGCGATGATAATAAGGCGTTAAAATTTCTTCAGCGAGCTTACGGAATTGATTCGATGAATCATTATTCCAATCTCAATCTCGGATATTTTTATTACACCAACGGAAAACTATGGAATAATGATAAAGCAATTTATTATTACGAAAGAGTTTTAAAAACCGACCCCTATGACACCTTAGCCCTTGAAGGACTTGGCATGTTATATTTTGAAAAAGGGAATATGAATAAAGCGAAAGATTTTTTTACAAGACGGAATGCTATTCCCCCTTCAAGTTTTACAACAATTAAATCGCTTGGTCTTTTAGAAGATCGCGATGGCAAATACGAAAAAGCCCTCCCTTATTATCAGAAAGCAATTGAACTTAGCCCGAATGATTGGGAAGCCAATTCAAAACTTGCGTTTGTAATGATGAAAGTTTCAACAACTAAATATCTTGCCAATGCAATGAGTTATGCTAAAAAATCAGTTGAGTTAAATCCCCAAAGCCCGGACGCAATGTATATCTATTCGCAGATTCTAATTCTATCGGGCGACTATTACAAGGCAAGTGAAAATTATCGCAAAGCCATTGAAATAAATCCTGCGCTCAAGGATGCAGGAGTTGAACAAGCATTAAAACAAAAGGGATTGTAAAACCCTAAACGGCTTTGACAACATCTGCAAATAGTTACATAATAATTATTACTTTTGACATAAACTAAAACCTACAACAAATGGCACAAATTAAATTTTCCGACAGCGAGTTGACCGAACTCCAATCGTTTTACAAACAGGAGTACAACAAGACAATTCAAAAACTCCAAAACATTAAAGGCATACTATCAAAACTCAAATCCAATGGGACAAATGGTACAGCCGAAACAGTTAAAGTGCAAACCAACACCTCGACAGGAAAAAAACGAGGACGAAAACCACACACGCAGACAACATCTTCTGCACCGGCACGCAAGTTAGGTAAGTGGCCGAATTTTATCATCAATACAATAAAGACATCAGGAAAACCTATGAAAGCCCTCGACATTTATCCTGTATCTCTAAAACATTTTAATGCCAAAAGCAAACTTGACCAAGCAAGAACATTAAGAAATCTTCGCGGACACCTGATTCGTATGACAAGACGCGGTGAAATAAAGTCGGGAAAGAAAATAGGACAGCGCGACAACCTTTTCAGCATATCGTAACTTGACAGCATGAAAAAATATTTCCTCATAACCATTATAACAGTTGGTTGTTTGGGATTGCATGCACAGATTCCTTTTCCTGACAAACTAGGTCTGACGGTTATACAACCTCAGAAAACCGATACTATTCTTTGGTCTGCGGGGAAAAAACTCAAGTGGGATGATTTTAAATGTAATCCCGATACGAATGAAAAATATCTTTCAGCAAGCACCGTTTCCATAGAATGTAATTGGAATTGTGCAGATGGAAAATTTAAGTATGAAGTAAGAGCGCTTTTTTCAAAAAGCAGGTCATGGGCGAAGAAAGAAGGACAGAAAGAATATTTGCTGCAACATGAACAACTTCATTTTAATTTAACAGAAGTGTATGCGCGAATGCTCAAAAAAGAATTAGGATTGCTTGCCAACCCATGTATAAATCAGGATAAAATAAAAAGTATAATTGCCGAGTTAAAAGAAAAACACAATCAGGAACAAAAAAAATATGATAAAGAAACAAATCATGGAGACAATAAGGCAGCACAAAAAAAATGGGAAGAGAATATTAAAAAGCGATTGAATGAACTTGATGTGACAAGCAAAAAAAAATAAATATCTTTGTTCTATTAGTTTTTAGTGTGTTAGCTTTACTTAGAAAATAATTTACCATGATTACAACACCCGCCAACAAATCGGAACTATTCAAGTTCGCGATGTTCCCCAGTTACGAAGATTCACTTGACTATCTTGCAAATCAATTAGCGCAAAAAGAAACTTGGAGTTTTTCCAATCCAAAACAAGAAATAGAACACGGCAACTACATTGCACGGCTGAGTTTCCCAATGCTGCGTAGTTATTTGGAAAATACTTTTAGAAAACTAAAAGGTGAAAATAAGATTGTGCGGACGGACGACCTTCTGCACGCCTGCTTCAATACAGGTTTGGTAACACAGCATCACGAGGACATATACGCCTTCTTTGCAAAAAACCGCTATCAACATCAGGAATCTGAATATTATCTTATAAACTTCATCAAGAAAAGCGACCATGAATTTCTCCGAAACTTTTCCATGAATCCGCCAAAGCCAGCAGATTATTTTCACAGACCAGAAGATTTAATTTTTAATCCCAACATGGAAATAATTCCTGATGTTGACCACATCATCAGCGGAAACCGCGCTCGCTTTCCTGAATCTATCGCTATAAAAGATGAATCCGAAATAAGAAACATATTAATCGGTGCAATTGACGAAAGTACAAGACGCGTGCGCGTCAATTATAAAATGGCAATGCCTCAATATTTCAGAGGCGGAATACAACTTCTCATTCCCCTTTATCTTACAACAAAAGATAGACCCGATTTGGCTTTAGTGCTTGATAAAATAAATATTCGCGCCTACAGCGCGCGCACTTGCCTTACAATGGGAATGGCTTACAACAACGCACGGCTAATAGCAAAACCGCACGATACACAATGGCTTTCACCATGACATTACAAAAAAAATAGAAAATGAATTTGCTCCAATATCAAACAGAAGGATATATCACAGAAGCCGAAAAAGAATTGTTTGAATTAATTCTTTATCACCGCAAGCAATATGAAAACACAAAAACCCGACAAGGCGGTTTACATCCCGATGATATTGAAATAATGAAACTCCTCGACAAAGGACAAGCATTACTCATAGACATTTTAGAGCAACGAAAAAATAAAGTCATAGCCAAACAAAAACCAATGCTCACAAACTGCCCCCAATGCAATATTACAAAAGAACGAAAACCAATTTGGGAAGAAAAAAACGAGCACGGATATATGTGCAATAAATACAAATGCGATGAATGTAAAATAGAATATCTCGATACCACACCCAATAATGGAAAAGACCAGTTATCATGGTATCACGAACATTTAGCCCTGTTTGAAAAAAATAAAAAAGAAATAGCAAATGCACCCACTCAAATAAAAGAAGATGTTGCCGAATTTAAAAACCGATACCCGCAATTTATAAAAGCGTGTGAAGAAGAAGAAAAAGCCCTCGAAATTTTAACCCAAGCCGAACAAAAGCGCGACAAAGCCATTGCCGAATTCCGCGATTACCTGCTCACAGCAAAAATAAAAAACCAATGGGGAAATCCGCCAGCAGCCATAAACTGATATTTCAACTATGAATCCATTCCATCCATCCATAGAAAAAAAAATAAACCACATCGGAAACACCTATGAAAAAATGTTTTCCGATACCTGCGATATGGAAGCGGAAATCGCAAACTTCTGCGAACAAACAGAACCAATCTTTAAAAAATTTACTGACACCAATAACAAACTTCTTCAAATAAAAAAAGAAGGAAAACTTTCCGACCTCGAAATGCAGGAACATTGGAAAATGTCCGATACCATCGCAGAAAAAACAAAACAATATCTACCCCTTCTTTCCGACCTCGTTTATAAAACCAAACCATCCCTTGATGAAATTTACAACTTCCAACACCAATTCACCAAAGACCTTCAGCAATTAAGCAATAATAAAAACAACCAACCCGTTTCAAAAACAATCACAGGCAAAATAGAAAAACAATTTCTTTCACTCCAACAAACATTTATAACTATCCGCCAGAAAATTGACATCTGCAAAAAAACCGTTGCCGACATTGAAAATACATTCAGCAAAACCCTCAATTAATTACCCCCCTTAAAGTCAAGGATTGCTGTTTTAATGTGTATTTTTATTCTATGAAATTTAAGGACTTTCTTAAAAAAATAAATTTCAAAAAGGATAGTTCTTCTGAATCAAATCTTCAGAAGAAATTTATTAAGGACTTGGAAAATAATGAGGTTATTTATATTGATGGCAAACCATTTTTGAAAGTAAAAATCAAATTTGTCGGAACAGAAAATTATGAAACTTCAAAGAAAATTGATTTGCTGGAAGAAATAACAACGGAGCAGGAAAAGCAAATCAAAAAACTCAATGAAATAATTATATCGAAGGATAGCATCATTCTTTCGCTTGAAAACCTTACAAGAAATACCAAGCATGAATTAGAGAATAAATTACATCATCATAAAGAACTTAACGCAAAACAAAAAGAAACGACCGTAGAGCTCCATAAAAAAGTAACGGAACTCAATACATTACTTAAAAATAAAAATAATGAAATCATAAAACTGAACATGGATTTAGTCGACACACGAAGCACAATATCTTCTCTGGTAAAGAAAAAAATCAGAAATAAATTCAGATAACCCCAATAAGAAAACCCATATCTAACCCTCAAATTGACGAAAAAACTCAAACATAGCCCATCTTGAGCAAAACATAGGCAATCTTGCCTCAAACATAGCCCTTTCCCTTGACAGCATGTCATATCTTGAGGAAAGCATGTCATATCTTGCCCGAAGCATTGACAGGTTGGTTGACAGCATAGCATATCTCGTTGACAGCATGTCATACCTTGACCTAAGCATTGCGGGGTCTGACCTTAGCATAGACCATCTTGACTCAAGCATAGCGCATCTTGCCTCAAGCATAGCCCGTCTTGGGTAAAGCATTGGAGAGATTGACCGAAGCATTGTCAGGTTTGCCCTAAGCATAGACAACTCCTGCTCAAACATCGGCAACATCTTCCCGACCATTCCGCACCTGCCCCGCACTTTTGCGGGGTCTGACAGTAACATTAACAGCAACTTTCGGGGGACAGCAGTTCCTTTCCCGACTATCTCGCATGCCTCGACAACTTTTAACGGCAACTTTCGGCAGACAGCAACTCTTTCCTAAAATATTCTCATCATCCGACAGCGAACAAAAAACACCATCCTCCGAAATGGCACGCACATTTGCACTTTGCCTCTTTTTATTTTTAGTTGAATAGGCAAAATGCAAAAGAGCGTGCCCATCCTGCGCACCGACAGAAATAAATTTTCAAAAATGCCCGACACCAAAACAAAAACAAAAAACATCACAGCGGACAGACACTTCATCACGACAAAAGAAAAGAAGGGCAGCAGCCAACAGCGGCTTTTTGCAATGCGGGCTGACGAATTAATTTGTCGGTTCGTGCTTTCTATTTACTTTTGTGTCGGCTGACAGTGACGAGCAATTAAGTCCGCACTGACAAAAAGCCGCAGAGCGTTATGCATAAAGGGAAGTTCGCAGATTATTATCCCCTTTGGAAATTCACAGGACAGCGTATTTGTTCCCATTATTATTAATGATACATCTGAAACTTATATAGGAACTTTTATAGAAAAATTCTATGTTTATTACTATAAACCTTTAAACTATGATTCGTTAAGTAGTCCTGCTGTGATATATATACACGGACTCGGAGGTTCCGGGGCATCCATTTCCGACCTGCAGAATATTGCAGACAAAAGAAAAGCATTACTCGTAGGTCTTACTATGGATATTCACAATGATTGGCCTTATGCATATACTCGTACCGACAGTTGTTGGTACTTTTATTGGTATGTTCCTGTTATTAAGCACTTATACAAGCATATAATATTACGAGAAAGCAGAAATAGTATTCCTGTTTACTTAACTGGTTTTTCTGCGGGTGGGCAATTTGTTACAAGATATATGCTCATCAGGCAGGGAATCCCGGATTCCATTCCTATGCAAATGGCTGTTTCTGTTAATCCCGCATCTTATACATTTTGTACTGATTCTTTAAATGGAGTTGAAATGCCCTACCCTTGTGGTATATCAAGGGATATAATTTTTTCAGGTTCGCTTTGTAGTTCAACGGGAATACAATTCTGGCGTTTACCTTCCAGATGCAACGCGCATGTCGTCCAATACTACAATGAAAACTACGGTGTATTGATAGGCACAGCCGATACCGCCAATTTTAACCCCGGCTGGCAATGCATGGATGTGCAGGGACAAGATAGATATGAACGCGCCCGCAACTTTTATAATTTCTCTGATACCAATGCCATTACCAGAGGCACAACCCTGCAATGGCAATACGACAGCGTGATAGGAGTGGACCACAACAGCACTCTCATGTACAACACCAAGCGCAATGTTACCGATAGTTCCACCATAGCAGAAACATTGCTGTTTGATACTCCCTGGCACCCTGTGCCATCATTAGCGCCATTGGCATCTTTTACAGCCGATACTACTATTGTTACTTTGCCCAGCGCCACGGTGCAGTTTTATAATAACAGTATCAATGCTTTAAGTTACTGGTGGGATTTTGGAGATGGTTATCAGAGTTCGCTTGTTAATCCTTCGCATACTTATACTTCTGTTGATACTTTTACAGTTAAACTCACTGCGTCAAGCGGAAGCGGATGTACTTATACGCTCACAAAGAAGGATTATATCATTGTGAAAAGCGGAATGGGAGTAAATGAAAGTACGATGTACGATGCACGATGTACGATTTATCCTAATCCCACGAGCGGAGTGTTTAATGTGCAGATGAGCCAATTTGAAAATTTGAAAATGAAAGACATTGAAATATATAAT